>NZ_JBTJER020000006.1:0-209777 GCF_054456695.2 Leucobacter faecis | reverse complement strand
GCGACTGCGGCACCGAGCTCCGTGCAGAATACGAGCGCAGGGCCGCCCGCAGCGTCCCCAAAGAACAGCCGTTCTAGGCCGCGACAAAGGTCGTTTCTGCGTGCTGGCGCAGCTTCGCTTCAACCAAGATGGGCAGGTGATCTGACAAGCCCCGATCGAGCGTACGCACGCTGTGCACGTCGATGCCCGACGAAGTTGCGAAATCGAAGTGACCCCGAAACATGCGGTAACGAGTGTAGGTGCGCTTATCGCTGAGGTTCAGCTCATACCCGTTGTCACGCATCTCGGTATCGAGGCGGCCCTTGAAAACAGGGTAGTTGTAGTCACCCACCATCAAGGCAGGAAGCCCCGGCCCGAGACTGCGAAGGCCATCGAGAGCGGTGTGAATTTGGTGCCGCCTGTGCGAGTTCAGCGAGGTCAACGGAGCCGCGTGAAACGAAGCAACAACAAAGTCTCGCTCAGCCTCTCGGTCGAGCAGACGCACACCCAACAACCGTTCATGCGCCGGCGACAGGATACGGTCATGCAGCGACTTCTTCAGCTCAAACGTGCGTGCAACGCGCGGGTGAAAACGCTCGGATCTCACGTACACGGCAAGCCCCAAGCGGTTGCGCTCGGTAGCATGCACGAGCTCTAGGTGCCCGACACGCGACGGCAGTGCAATGGCCTCAGCTTCCTGCAAACAGAGAACGTCAGTCTCATGATCCTCTGCGAGCGCCGCAATCTCTGTCACGGCGCGATTCTTACGCAGGTTATAGCTGATGACCTTCATACTTTGCCTCCCTAGAGCAGGCTCAGCGGTGAGCCCCAGACGAAACATATCGTCTTGAGACTCACCATACGCCTCTACTCTTGGCGCCGCATGAAACTCGCGTAACTCGTGGTGAGCTTTACGAAATTCGCACGAGCTGCACCTCGAGCGTGCCAATCAGCATGCGTTCGGTGGCGCCACGTTCGTGGCCAGCCTCAAGCGCCTCTGTTGCACCGGTTTCATCGATCAGTGCCACACCATTGGTCGAGTGGAGATCTTCCACCGTCCAAGCTTCACCAGTACGACGCATACGAACATGCGACTTCGACAGGGTGCGGGTCGGGTCATTGATCTTCAAGACCTCGTACGCGCCTGTCGGCTCGGGCCGACGACCAACAACAACATCGTGTCCGTACAGTTCGAGCACCTCACCGTCAGGAAGCTCAAGACCCCACCGCGTCTCACGACGCACCACAACGGTGTTATCGTCGTCGAAGTCATCGTTGCCATTGACCGGGTTCGCGACGACAGGCAAAGCGACCGTCGGCTCGGGGACAGTCGGCTCGGCGGCAACCGGCGTAGCGGCGGCCGGATCAGCAGCAACCGGCGCAGCAACAACCGGCGCAGCAACCGGCGCAGCAACAACCGGCGCAGCGGCAGGTGCGACAGCAGGTATAGCTGTTTCGGCCGGAGCGTCGAAGATCGACGGCGCCGCTTCCTCAAGCTGGGGCGCTGGCCACGAGAACGGCTGCTGCGGCACCTGACCACCGAGCGGTGCAGGCACCGGGGCCTGCGTTCCTTCTGCGGCCAATCGCTCGTAGGCCCCCTCAGTGGTGTTGCTGAAACCCCACCCGTTGCCGCCCTGGGCGGCCACATCCTGGGCGGCTGCATCCTGGGCGGCCACGCCCTGTACACCGCCCGGCTGTGGCACCGGCGGCACCGGCGGCACCTGCTGGGGCATCATCGACTGCGGCTGCGCGGGCGGCATCGGCGGGGCTGGCTGCTGGACCTGATTTGATGCGAGCTGTTCGGTTTGCACCGGCTGGTCGGCGCCGTTAGCGGGAGGCGCAAATACTGAGCGCTGCGGCTGCGGCTGAACCGTCGTGGTTTGCGGCTGAACCGAAGTATGCGCAGCAAACTCTGCCGGTGCGGCGTACGGCGCCTGAAGCGGTTGCTGCGCGGGCGAAACCTGCGGAGCCTGCGGAGCCTGCGGAGCCACGTTGGCAAACGGCAATCCCTGAAGCGCACCAGCGCCAGCACCAGCACCAGCACCAGCACCAGCACCAGCACCACTCGTCGGCGCCCAAGCGGCGGCCGCACCGTAACGGCCGTCTCGAATGTGGTTTGTGAGCAGCATCGCCCACAGCGGCGCCAAGAAGATTCCGAGCACGGTCATGCCGCCGCCCTTGCCAAACTCGGCATTAATGCGGTTGATCGCAATAATCGTCACGACCAGCACCACCAGGCCGCCCAGCCCGGGCACAAGCCCGAGCAGCACAAGCCAGCCCGGCAACCCACCGCGCTGAATCAGTTGCCACTGGTTCCACACGGGTATCCAGCCCCACGCGCCCTTGACGCCCAGCAGCGGAAACAGTTTCGACAACGACCAGAGAAACCAGACGTAGAACGCAACGCTCACAACCGAGCTGATGAGCAGTGGCAGCATCAAATCGTACAACCCGGGCACGGTCGGGTTAGAGTCAAGTTCCACGTGTCTGTTTCCGTTCTCAATACTGTGGCACGCGATGTGCCGCTATAAACTCTGCCACGAATGCGCCTATATCGCAGCATCGCAGCGCATAAGTGTGATTAAGCGCCAAAAGCGAGGGTCGCCACGACCCACAGCCCGACACCTGTAACTACAAACGCCGCCGCGTAACTCGCGAGCGTCACGATGCGGCCGCGGCTATCCCTGCGTGCGAGCGAGGGCAATGCGGCCCGCGGATTCGTCGCCGCCACCCCGCCCTCGGGGTCTGCCACAAGCTCAGGTGCCTGCGCCACCGCGACCGCCCGCGGGGCATACACCCGCGGCATGAAGCTGGCGGCTCGGCGCAGCATGCCACCGCGCCCACTCTGTTGGCCACTCTGCTGGTCGCTCTGCTGGTCGTTCTGCTTCGCGGTGAGCCCCTGGCTGGGGTCTGGCGCGGGCAACGGCGCAAGCTCGGGCTCGGGCACCGGGTCACCTCGCCGGTCAGGCACCACCCGCGTCGCATCGGGCGACAGCACGAACGTGCGCTCGGGGTCTGCCAACGGTGCTGCATCGCCCGCGGGCCGCACCACGGTCTGCTCCGGATCAACCGGCCCACCCACAAACACCGTGCGCTCTAGGGCCTCGTTCTCGTGAGCCTCGTTCTCGTTGGCTGCGCTCATACTCTCACCGGCCTGGTCACTTCGAGCGTGTCGTCAGAGGTCGACGCAAACGGGTCGTCCTCACCCGTAGAGCTGGGATCGCTTCCGGTTACCGTGTCGACGATCACAACGCTCACGTTGTCGCGACCCCCCGCCTGGCACGCGAGCCGCACAAGCTCGTCTGCGACCGACTCGGGCCGGCCGCCGACGGTGAGCACCGCACGAATCGCTTCGTCGTCAAGCTCGGTGGTGAGCCCGTCAGAGCACAGCAGCAGGCGCGCCCCGGTGGTCACCGGAATCAGCCAGGCATCGTGCCTGGAGTCTTCAGACCCCAGCGCACGGGTGATTACGTTGCGCGGTGCCTGCGCGGCGTTCGCGTTACCTGCGGCATACAGTTCGGCCTGCAGCGAATGGTCGCGTGTCACCTGGGTGAGTGTTGAACCCGTGTGCTCGTAGACCCGCGAGTCACCAATGTTGACCACGTACCAGCAGGGCTCGCCCTCGTGTTCCACGAGAGCAACGCCCGTCAGCGTGCACCCCGCCCCGCGCTCCGTCTGCTCGGCGATCGCGAGGACTCTGGCGCGCGCAACCTCGATTGCTGCGTCAACGTCTGCGGGAACGAGGTTGGCGGTGGTGCCAGCGAGCGGGCTGAGAGCACCGATCGCGGCCTGGCTCGCCAAATCGCCCGCCTCGTGCCCGCCCATACCGTCTGACACGAAGAAGACGGGTCGCTCGGCGAGCACGCTGTCTTCGTTTACCGTGCGCACCATTCCGACGTGACTGTGTGCGGCGCTCTCGAGCACCACTTTCTGCGCGTTCGAGAGCTCATAGTGGGCGTGCTGCCCGCCTGCCGTTCTCATTCGCCCCTGCTTTCCGTGACCCGCACAACGCGGCGTCCAAACACTACTCCGTAAGAGCGTAGCGAATACGCCGCCCGCACACGCTGCCACAGCGTCTGGCCCTGGCGCCGCTCGTCACGGTCGGCCGCGACGGCGTCCCACAGCACTGCAACATGCTGGGGGGTGACTTGTTCGCGCGCAAACACGGCACGGTCGATTTCGAGCGCCGCCCACACCGCGGGCCGCGTCGCCAACACGCTCGCGATCTCGCTGCGCGTGGCGTGATCCGGCACATCAATGCCGGTGTCACGGGCGCGATCAACGATCTCAGCCCAGGCCCCCAGCGCCTGCAGCTCAGGATGCACGTCGCGGCGCCGGCGGCGCGTACGCAGTCGCTTCGCGAGCGGCAAAAACAGCAGCGGCAGCGCGACGAGCGCGGCGGTCGCGAGCGACAGGCCAATGACGCGCAACAGGGGGCCGAGCCAAGCGGCCTCGTCGGGGTCGGTGTCGGTCGAACCGCCCTCACCCTGCTCCCCCAATCCAATGGGCGGGTCGATCTCTTGCACGTCACGCTCTTCTGGCGTCGTCGGGTATTCGGGCAGCTGCTCGCCCTCCTCGAGGCGCTGCGGTCGCTGCTCTGGCTGCGGGGTCGCGTCGAAGGCGACCCATTCGCCGCTCGAGCCGCGCACCTCGACCCAGGCCGCGAGATTGGCGCCCGTGCACTCGGTCTCGCACACGGGCACACCGGGCACGCCGTCACCCGTTGTACGCACACCCACCACAACCCGCGCCTCGTAGCCGAGGCTACGCGCTGCGAGGGCAGCGGCCGTCGCGAACTGCTCGTCGTCACCAATACCTGCGACCAGCATCGCGTCTTTGGGTTTCTCGCCCGCGGCACGCTGCTGCTGATTGAGCTGCGCAAACAGGTTTTCAAGGCGTGCGAGCGAGTGACCGCCCGCACTCGATTCGAACTTGGTGCCGTACTGCTTCGAGAGCCTGGCAAGCCACTCCCCCTCGCCCTCGCCGCTCGTGAGCGAGTGGCTCAGATAGCCGCGTGCGCGCAGCCGTTCGATGAGTGTTGCCACGCCATCTTCGTCGGCCGACACGCCCTGGGCGTCAACCCAGCGCGCCAGCTCGGGCGCAGCGTCGAGATCGACCAGCGGCGCGTCAGAGGTGGGTCCGCCCAGGTTCTGAGCTCCCGCAGCCGTCTCCATCTGCGCCCGGTAGCTGTCGCCTTCGGCGAGCCCGAGCGCCGCCCCCTTCTTGCCCGAGAAGGCGATCGCACCGCCCGTGTCACGGTTCACGTAGAAACCGTCTGACAGCGCCTGGGCGCGGGGCCCGCCAAACGTGGGCGGCGTGCCCAGCGTCGCTGACGGCGCCCAAATGTCTTGGTAGCCTTCGCCGATGGTCACGGTCACATCGCTCGGCGATTTCACCGGCGCCCCGCTCGGAAACCGCGTAAACAGGCCGGCGGCACCGTCGCTCACATGAAAGTCGACCCCGTCATAGGCGTCGAGCACCGCGAGTCGCAGCCGCGCGGGCAGACCGTTCGAACCCTCAACAGTGAACAGCACAGAGTCGAGCGCGGCATCACGCTTCGCAGAGCGGTACGACGCGAGCGGGCTCGGCCTATCTCGCACCACGAGAGCGGGATCAACCGCGTCACGCGGCACCGCGCGGGCACCCGAATCAAGCACGGGGGCGAGGAGTGCGCCCGCCGCGAGGCAGCCCACGAGAATCATGGCGCCGACTCCGCTGCGCACCACCGAGCCGCGACGCACCGGGCTCTCCCCCGCAGCGCGACCGAGCCGCAGCGCGGCACGGCGGTCACTGCTCGACACCCACGCAATCCACACGGCAGCGAGCAGCGCAGTGCACAACCACAGCCCTGTCTCACGCGGAGCCACAAGCGACAGCGGGCCAAGCTTCAGGGCGCCGCTCACCTCGGCCGCGCCAAACACGGTGCCAAAAGCGACGGGCAGCAGCATGGGGGCCGCCGCGAGCACGGCGACACGACGCGAGCTCGTTGCGAGCAGCATGATGAGCAGTGCGCTCACAAGCGCAACCAGATAGAACGGCACCAGCACTGTGCGATATGTGCCCACGGGCAGCGTCAGCGTGAGCAGCTGCTTCCACCCCAGCGCAACGGCGGCGAGGCCGTCAACGAATCCAGAGGCGATACCCGACATTGAACCGGTGCTCAGCGACTGCGGCACCGCCACGGGCACAAGCGTCACGATAAACGCCGCCAGCACCGCTGCGATGACGACCGGCGGGCCAAGGCGCCACCGATCTCGCGCCCACGACACCGCGGCGGCGAGTACGAGCGCGACAAGAGCTACGAGCCACAACCACGGCGTGCGATAGATCGGCTGCGCGGCAAGGACCCCCAGCGATAGCGCAGCAGCCGCAGCGGCCACGCCCGCCAGGCGGTAGCGCACCGCGGGCTTCACAGCCCGCTCCGTAGCATCAGCTGCGGCAGGTCACCGAGGGCGCCCGCCGTGAACATGGTCAGCGGGTCGACGCGCTGCGCGCGCGGTTCGGCGTGCAGTTCGCAGCGCACCGCAAGCACGTGCACGTCGGGGCTAAACGACACCGCTGCGCGACGGATCCGCTGTTGATCCGGCACAGAACCCGTGATCAGAGCCACGATCGACAGGGGGCGCGATGAGTGCGCGAGACCGTGGGCGAGGGCCTCGAACGGTAGCCCCTCGGGCGCCTGTTCGAGCTCTGCCCACGAGTTGAGCAGCTGCTGCGGGTCACGCGAGGGCAGCTCTTCGAGGCCGTCGATGCTGGGCCGCACGCGACCGGGCGCCCAGGCCGAGGCGACGTAGCGCTCACGCCCCTCGCGCACCGCCTGCAGCGACAGCGACGCCGCCACGCTCACGCCCAACTCAAACTCTTCATCGTTCAAATACTCCTCGCGGCGGGCATCGAACAGCACGGCAACGCGCGCCGTCTGCGACTCCTCATACTGCCGCACCATGAGCGTGCCGGTCTTGGCCGTCGACTTCCAGTGCACGTGCCGCATCGCGTCGCCGGGGGCGTACTCGCGCACCGCGTAGAACGACAGGTCTGAGTCGGTGAGCCTGCGGCTTGCGGCGCCCTCGAGATCACGCACGAGGCCCGCGGTGTGCGGCGGCAGCATTGCCGTCGCAGGGTGCACGTGCACGAGGTGCTTCTCGGGCCAGGTCACCTCGCGCCGCACGAGCCCTATGGGATCTTGGCGTGCGATGGTGAGCGGGCCTACCCGGATCACGCCTCGCGTGGGCGTGGGAATCGTGAGGGGCAGTTCGAGTGCGGCCCCGGGGGCCACAAACGGGATCGTGACCTCGCGCAGGGCAGCGCCCACGGGCATTTCTGCGACCGCGGGCATCGCCGGGCGGGCACTGTTGTTGTTGATGCGCAGGCGCACCTGCACCTCGCCGCCCGCGACGACGTTCAACCTGTCGATGTCGATCGTTACGTGGTAGGCGCGGTTGCCCAGCAAGAACGGCAGCGCGATGAGCAGCGCGAGGCCGCCCGCGATCGCGATAAACCAGGCCTCGACCCACGCCGACGTGGCACCGAGCACGACACACACGACGGTGAGGGCGAGCACAAACCAGCCGAGCGTGGTGACCGACTGTGTGGTCGCCCGCCAGGCGCGACGCAGCCGCGTGCGCACGCGGCGCCAGGTGCGGTGCACCATGACGCGGCGGCGCTGGCTCTGCCCCAGCCGCGTCGATGTGCGGGTGTCACCGAGGCGGGTCGTCGTGCCACGGGTACCGCGGGTGCCCCGGGTACCAAACGTGCCGCGGGTGCCCCCCGTACCGGTGTTTCTGGTGCCGCCCGCCCGCGCTTTAAACAGCGGGCTGCGGCCCTGTTGATCGTGGCTCACGCGGTGCCGTTCTCCTGCGGAATCGGGGTGTCGAGCAGAATCTGGCCGATGACGGCCTCTGCCGTGACGCCGTCGAACTCGGCCTCTGCCTCGAGCACGATGCGGTGCGCGAGCACCGACGTGGCAAGCTCACGCACGTCGTCGGGGGTGACGTAGTGTCGGCCCGCGACGAGCGCCCAGGCGGCCGCCATGCGGGCGAGGCTCAGCGCTCCGCGCACGCTCGCGCCGAGGCGCACCTCGCTCGCGCGGCGGCTCGCCTCGACGAGGCGCGTGATGTACTCGGCGATCAGGGGGCTGATGTAGACGGAGCGCACGAACTGCTGCAGCTGCGTGAGCGACCCAACGTTCATGACGGTGGGCACCTCGGGGCTGCGCGTGACCTGCTGCAGAATGCGCATCATCGCCGCGTCATCGGGGTAGCCAATCGACGTTTTGATCATAAACCGGTCAAGCTGTGCCTCGGGTAGGCGGTAGGTGCCCGCCTGCTCGACGGGGTTTTGTGTAGCGATTACGAGAAACGGGTTGCTGACGGGGTGTGTTCGGCCGTCAACCGTGACCTGGTGTTCTTCCATCACCTCGAGCAGCGCCGACTGCGTCTTAGGGCTTGCGCGGTTAATCTCGTCGGCGAGCACCACGTTCGCGAAAATTGGGCCGGCGTGAAACTCAAACACACCCTGCTTCTGGTCGTACACGGTGATACCCGTGACATCGCCGGGCAGCAGGTCGGGGGTGAACTGGATGCGCGACGAGGTGCCGTGCATCGACTTTGCGAGCGCGCGGGCGAGCGCCGTCTTGCCCGTACCGGGCACGTCTTCGAGCAGCACGTGGCCGCCCGCGATCGCGGTAGCGAGCACGAGCTCGATGACCCGGCGCTTACCCTGGATCGACACTTCGATCGCGTCGGCCGCCTGGCGTACCGCGTCGCTCGCCCACCGCGCGCGATCTTCGGTGAGGGGGCCGTCTGCTGCGACCGTGAGGTTCGGGTCAAGTGTCATGGGCTTCCAATCTGGAGGAGCGTAAGTGCTGCTGGTGGGTAGATGCTTGCTGTGCTTGCTGTGCTTGCTGTGCTTGCTGGCTGCGCCGCTTCAGGCGCCGGATCAGCCGTCGGTGTCGCCGCCGGAGCCATCGCCGCCGCCGTCGGAGCTGCCGTCGGAGTCGCCGCCGGAGCCGGTTTCGGGTGGTGCTGGCTTGTCGCAGATCACATCAGGGAACGTGACCTGTCCCCTCGCACCGTTAGTCCAGCTCACGATCACATTCTTGGGCGCGCTGGGGTCCTGCGCGAAGCTCAACGGGCCGCCCGCTTCGCCAATCGTCACAAACGCGGCTTCCAGCGCACTCTGGCTTGGCGGTTCGGTGTGTGACACCCACGCCACGCACTGCCCGCTGCTGCGGTTGATGGCAAAGGGTGCGAGCCCGCCGGGGGTGGGGGTCAACGTACCTGACGCATCAGAACAGTTCTGCTGCCCAAATGGGCCCGCGGGGCATTGCATGACGTCATAAACTGTCGGCGATTCGACCGTTGGTGTAGCGTGCGACGGCTTCGAGCCATCCACTCTATTACCATCCCAGGTAATCGACTCGATTGTTTCCCACCGCGCGCTGGTGCCCGAGACGCTCGAAGGAGCAGCAGACACGGTGTAGGTTCCGCTCATCACGGGGTACTTCGTGCCCGTCGTAATCTCATTGGTCGCAACGGGCCCGACCACGCCGTATGAGTTCTTGGCGCTCACAGTTCCCGTGAACGTTTCATTCTTGGGTAGCCCTGATCCGCTTGAACTCGAGCCGGTGTAGCCGCCGACGCTGTAGGTAAAGTTGAGGTCGTCACCGCCGTTTCGGCTCCAATCCGACGTCGAAATCTCCCAGCCCGTCTTGTTGGTGCCGGTCGCCTCGAGAGTCGCGCTACCCGCCGTCGGCGCACCAATCGGGGTCGCCGTGGCAGTCTCAACCTCGCCGCGGCCACCGTCACCACCCGAGTAAGCGGGCGGAATCTTATCGGGGCCGTCTGCCGACAGCACGCTAAACGTGTGCGATTGCGTCGACAGCACGTGAATGCCATCGGCAGTGTTCGCGGTCTCAGCGCCGTCGATCATGAACACAACCGTCGCCGCCTCGCTCTGGCCGATCTTCACCCGCACACGCCCATTATTGGGGTCGGTGTTCTCCCCCCACTCAGCGGTGCTGGCCGAGATCGTCGGCGGCTTGGGTGGCTTGTAGGCCCACGTGGTGGCACCGTTCGCCGAAGGGTCAGAGGAACCCACGTCGTTCACGGCGCGAGCCGTGTACGTGGCCTGCTCACCCGGGGTGAGCCCGGTCACCGTGCAGGTAGCCTGGTTGCCGTCCATCGAACAGCTGCCGGTCTTACCGCCCTTGTCGGTCGTCAGTTCGACGCCAGCCACAGCGGGGTGTGAGGCCTCTGCGCTCAGCACCACAGAGAGGGTGACGCTGCTTGACGTAGCACCGGTGGGGGTCACACTGACCGGGGGGCGCGGCACACCGCGGGCATCGAGTTCGATCGTGCCGGTACCGACGCGGTTTTGCGCGTCACGCACCGTGTAGGTCGCGGTGCATTTGCCCCCTGCACCCTTGTCACCGTTAGGCCACGCGACGCTCACGCCGTCACCAGCCGCTTGCAGTGTGCCGTAGGCCGAGCATGAGGCCCCGTCGACCGCGTCGAGCTTGAGCCCGCCGCCGCTCTTGCCCTCGAAGGGGTCGTACTGGCCGGGGGCGCCGATGAGCTGAGTCTGGCACGCACCGCCAACGGTGCAGTTCAGCTGCACGGTCGCGCCGCGCGGGGTGTCTTTCGCTGCCTCACCCACGCGCAGTGTCAGCGGGGCTTGGCTATCACCAGCCCCGGTCACAGTGACCGTGGCGGTGTCTTCGGCGCCGGGCAGCGCGTCTGCGCGTGCTGTCACAGTCACCTGCGAGCCGGCGGGGCTCACCTCAAAGTTCGTACCGCCTCCGGCGACGGCAAACTGTAGGTCACTCGGCCGGCCCTCGCGCTGGCCCTGCCAACGCACCATGTCAAGCAGGTTGACCGTCTCAGATGCGCCCGGCGCGATTGTGCGCGTGAGCGGTTCGAGCTCAGCCACCGGTTCCTTGGGCACGATCTGTATGGGCACCGACAGCTCGGTCCACGTCTTTTGCTCGGTGAGACGAGCCAGCACGAGACAGCTGTCTACCCACGGCTCGCCCTTGCCCGCGCTGTATCGCAGCGTCGTCTTCGAGGTCGCTTCGCACGCTGCCTGGCCGCGCTGCGTCACAAACCCACCGGTCTTAAACTCTGCTTGGTCGTTTGACCCGAGATCGATGATGTCGGTGAGCGCGACGTCGCTGCTCTTGTCTTCATCAACCTTCAGCGGGGCGAGCCCGGGCACGAGCGTGAGTCGTAGCTCGTCGAGTGAGGGCACGATCAAAAAGCCGTAGCTCTCAACTTCTGCGCCCGTCACATCGGTGCCCGAGAGCTTAAACGGCACCAGGTCGCCCTCGGCGCGGTACTTGCCGGTGATGCGTTTGCCGTTTGCTTCGAAGCGTTTTGCGGCGCTGCCCCACACCGACAGTTTGAGCGACGACGCGTCACCCGTCGCCCAGTACACGCGGTCGGTGATCACGTCGACACCGCCACCTTCAAGTTCGGCCCGGTCGCGCGCAGAGAGCACCGTGTCGCGCACGGTGGGCGCCTGCTGCCCCACGCGCGCAGACACCTGCACCACGATCAACCCGTCGGCGGTACTCGACGACTCAGACGAGCGCACCGTGTAGCGGTACGACACGGTACCCGGCTCGGCGCTGCTCGAAACCTTGATGCGCCCCTTCTTCATCTGAGATGTGTCAAGACGCTCTGCCAGCGCCCGATACTCGGCTGAGTTCTTACCGCCCGGCACGTTAGGTACCACCTCAACGATGCTCAGTTCACCGCCCGCGGGGTCGAGGTCGTTCTCGAGCGGGCTCACCACGGCGGGTTCCTTCGAACCCTGCACCAGGCGCACATAGTCGCTGTATGTGATGGGCGCGCTCGTTGCCTGGGCACCATCGGTCACGATCACGCGCAGCGAGCCTTTCGCTTCACCGCCAAATTCGTCTTGCACCGTGTAATTAACAGACTGCTTGCCAGTTTTCGCTTTGCTCGACGCTTCGACTCGAATCGACGAAGTGCGCGGCACGATCGTCGTCGTCAACTGGGCATCGCCCGGCGAGTCAACGCTCACGAGGCGCACGCGGTCACCGTCGGGGTCGACACCCGAGAGCGGCACTTGCACGCTGCCACTCTCACCCGGTGCGAGGCGCACCGTTACGGGTGTGGGCGCGGGGTCACGGTTGCCGTCTCGCGGCAGCACCGTCACGTGCACCTGCCCTACGTCGCTCGCTTCGGGCGAGCTCGCACCGTACGTCGTGTAGCTGAGCGTGTACTGGCCCGGCTCTTTGGGTGCGAGGTATCGCAGCGTGTTACCCGAGGCGAACGCGAGCTCGCCCTTGGTGCCTGATCCGCTGATCTCGGGGTGCAGTACGAGGCGCTGGCCAGGGGCCGACACATCGTTATCGAGCACGCGAATGTCTGCCACGGCACCGGCGCGCACGGTCGCGTTGTCTGCGACCGCAATCGCGCCCGTGTCGCTTTGCTCTGGCACCTGAAACACGGTCATGCGCCCCACCGCCTTGTCGGCGCCCTCGGCCACCGTCACGTCGACCGCGCCGATGCGGCCCGGCGCACCGTCTGGCGTACTGCCCGATACGCGCACGTTTGCGTATTCGATGACGTCGGCGCGCAGTTCGCCGTCGACGACCTTTGCGCTGTCGACGACGAGCGCGCGGCTATTCGCCCCGGGCACCGCCTCGAGCACGTCGACCGTCGTGTCTGCGAGCGGTCGCACAAACGCGCGCAGCGGCGGCAGGCCCAGCTTCGTGTGCGACGCCACCGCTGTCACGCGCAGCAGGCCGGTCGTTTCTTGCTTCGTGCCGCTGTCGCGCACGGTGAGCGTCACGAGGGTCTGCCCTGCCTGCTCGGCGCGCACCATCACGGTGCCGTCGGCTGACATCGTCACCTGTGCGGTGCCGCTTTGCACGCTCGCGTCCACGAGCGTGTACGAGCCGGATCCCCCGGTGACTCTCGCGAGCGGCCGCACCGTAATGCGCTGCCCAAGCTCCACGGTCGCCGCGATCGGCGTGAGCTGCGCCTTCGCGTTCGAGCGCACCTGCACGACGAGATCGCGGTCTGTTGTTTTGCCGTGCGCGTCAGCTACCCGCACGCGCACCGCGACCTCGCCGCCGTCGGCGTTGGGGTCGAGGTGACGCACCGCCAACCGACCATCGGCCGTGACGAGCGCGCGCACCGGGTCGTCCTTGCCCACGGGCGTCGCTGACTCGAGCATGATGGGATCACCCTCGGGGTCAACCCAACCCTCAAGAATGGGCAGCACTAGGGTGCCACCGGGCGCAAGCTCTGGCGTCGGCCACGGGCGTTGGCAGCCCTCGACCGCACACCACTCGGGCGCCGTGTTGACGTCATCACTCACCACGGTGAGCGTCACTTTCGCGGGCTCAGATGAGTGAGTGCCGTCGGTGATCCGGTAGCTAAAGCTCGCCGAGCCCGTAGCGCCCTTCGCGGGCATGAACGCGAGCGTCTGGCCGTCCGGCATCAAGGAGACCTGACCAAATTTCGAGTCAAGGTCGCTCGCGAGCCCCTCGGGTTCGATCGTCAACACGTCTTTGCGGTTGGGGTCATAGTCGTTGAGCAGCACCGGCAACGGGGCCTGCTCGTTCCCCCGCACACCAAACGCGTCATCGACCGCCACGGGTGGCTCTTGTTCGGTGACGTCTGCGACGACGACGGTGCCGTCGCGGTCCTTTGGCGGGTCGGCCAAGGTCCACTGTTCGACGGGAATGAGCGTGCCGTCTGGCACCGTCCACATCATGCCGGTTTTCACTTCGGTGAGCAGCGCGGCCGTGCCGTTCGTACGAAACGCGGGCTCGGGGTCGCCGGGCATTTTGACGCTGTCGTCGACGTCGAGCGCGACAGCGTCGTCTTTGCCGTCGCCGCGCCACATGTTAGCGCCCGCGCTACCGATCCAGGCGGCGTAGGCGGTGTCGCCCACAAAGGTGGGCTGGGCGGGTGCGCCCGCGACACTCACCACGCGTTTCGCGTCGCTGCCCGTGACGCGCCACAGGCCGCCACCGTCGGCAATGAGTACGTCTGAGCCCGCTCCCCTGGGGCTTGATCCTTGGAGCTTGGGCGTCGCATCAACTTTCAGTGACACGGGCTCGCTCGCCTTCGCGCGCCACAGGTTGGGCCCGTTGAGTGCGACCCACGACCCGTCGACGATGCTGAGCTGCAGCTCTTCGGCCGTCAAATCTTCTGGCACCTGCTCGGTGGCGACAAACTCGCCGCGCTCGATCGAGTACCAGCGCAGTTCGTTGTCTGTCGTAGACAGCATCGCGACGCGCCCCTCGGGGTCGAGGGCGACCGCGTCTGTAACAAACTTGCTCGGCTCTGATTCGTCGCCGTCTGTCTCTGCCTCTTCGCCCACGAGCGGGTCAATCAGCGTGAGGTTCGTGCCGGTGACGCCCGCGTCGTCGGTCAGCGCCCCCACGTACACGTCACCCGATTCGGTGCGCACCACAAGGTGTGCCCCCGCGGCGATCACATCGCGGGTGCCGTCTGGCATGCGCTCGGCCTGCGCGCCAGTGCCCTGCTCGGTCGTGCCCTGCTCGGCCGTGTTCGCCACGGGAGCAGCTTCCTTCTTGTCTTGCTTGGCCTTCTTACTGGCTTTGTCGTCCTTATCGCCGGCCGCGTCAGCGGAGTTCTCAACGAGGTCGCGCGGCTGCATCGGGTCGACCGGCCATGCCCGCCCGTTACCGTGGCTGAGCACGACGCTCGCGGCGCCCGCCTGCACAAGCCCGCTCGGGTCGTCGACCGAGCGCACCGTATCGATCTCGGCGGTGAGCGTGTTCACGCGCGCGTACTGGCCCGATGTGCGCATCGCCCACACCGAGGGTTCCTCGCGCGGCGCCTCACGTGCGTCGTACCCGGCGGCCACGACCGCCACCGTGCCGATCATCGCGAGCGCCGCGATGCCAGACACCCAGGTGATGACGCGCGACCGCTTCGACTGCTGGGCCATCTAGATTCCCCCCATGAGCGCCATAACGACACCCGCGATAGCGAGCACGGCAATTCCTGCGCCCGCCCCGATGAGAGCGGGCTTCATTGCGCCGCCCCCCTTCGATCCGGATCGAGTGCGTGAGTGGTCATCGGGCGCCGCCGCGAGCGCGGCGCGCTTCGCAGCCCGCCCGCTCCCCTGCACCGACGAAATCGTGGGCCCGCGCACGCCCTGCACGGTCGCGGCCGGAGTCACCCAGGTCGACGACACGACGTCAAGCGGCGTGATATCAAGCCCGTAATGGCGCTGCAGCTGCTGCATCGCGAGCCCCAGCTCATGCATCGAACCAAACCGCTGCGCCGGATCTTTGGCGAGCGCGCGAGCGATCACGCTGTCGAACGGCTCGTAGCCCTGAGCGCCGGGCACGGGAGTGTACTTGGCGCGCGTGATGCGATTGATGAGCTCGTGGTCCGTGCCCTGTTTCGAGGCGCGACCGAACGGAGGCTTACCCGCAGCGAAGGTGTAGAGTGTGGCTCCGAGCGCCCAGATCTCGCTCGCGATCGTGCCGCTCGTGGTGCCGCCAATCACCTCGGGAGCCGCCCACGCCACCGACATGGCGCGGTCGGTGTTCTTGCCGCGCATCTGACCGCGCAGTGACACGATCCCAAAATCGGCGAGCAGCGGGCGACCCGCCGTCGACCGCAGCACGTTTGAGGGCTTGATGTCGCGATGCAGCACGCCTGACTGGTGCGCCGTCTCGAGCGCGCCCGCAAGCCGCACTCCGGCGTCGAGCACCTCGGGCAGCGGTACGATCGCGCCGCGCGTGCGCGTACGAAATGATTCGGGGCAGTACTCCATCGCAATGAACGGGTGGCCGTCACTCGAAATGCTGGCGGCGTAGATCGACACGATTGAGGGGTGGCTCGAGAGCCGCGCCATCGCGTCGGCTTCGGCCTCGAAGGCGGCGCGGCCGTGATCGTCAGACACATCGTCCTTGAGCACTTTGATGGCGACTACGCGCCGCGGCATGTCTTGCTCATACTGGTACACGTGAGCGAATCCGCCAGAGCCCAGGGGGCGCACATAGTTGAATCCAGAGATGTGCGGCCGCGTGTGTGTGCCGGAGCTAGTCAATGCACGGCCCCCCTCAAATGTCTCGGCAGTGTACCCAACATATGGTACCTACTTTTCTGGCCTTTGTTTATTCGTAGGCTATGTCTAGCTCACATGCAAAAGGCTCCTCACCGTTGCCGGTGAGGAGCCTTTTGAGGTGTTACGACTTAGAGCGCCGAAACGTCCATCGGAATGCCGGGGCCGAAGGTGGTCGAAACGACACCCTTGGTCACGTACTTGCCCTTAGACGACGAGGGCTTCAGACGCACGATCTCGTCGAGCACCGACGTGATGTTGTCGTTCAGCTGCTCAGCCGAGAACGATGCCTTGCCAACAATGAAGTGCACGTTAGCGTGCTTGTCGACGCGGAACTCGATCTTGCCGCCCTTGATCTCGGTGACAGCCTTAGCGGTGTCGGGGGTGACGGTGCCTGTCTTGGGGTTCGGCATCAGACCACGGGGGCCCAGTACCTTACCGAGACGGCCAACCTTGCCCATGAGCTCGGGGGTCGAGACTGCCGAATCGAAGTCAGTGTAGCCAGCGGCTACCTTCTCGATCAGCTCGTCGCCACCGACCTCGTCAGCGCCAGCAGCGATTGCTGCCTCGGCTGCGGCGCCAACCGCGAACACGATAACGCGTGCGGTCTTACCGGTGCCGTGGGGCAGGTTGACGGTGCCGCGCACCATCTGGTCTGCCTTGCGGGGGTCCACGCCAAGCTTGACTGCAACCTCAACGGTCGAGTCGGTCTTAGCCGAACCGGTCTCCTTCGCCAGGGCTACTGCCTCGGCGGGAGTGTAGAACTTGTCTGCCTGAATCTTCTCGGCAGCGGCGCGGTACGCCTTCGACTTCTGTGCCATGTTCGTACCCTTACTCGACCGTGATGCCCATGGAGCGAGCGGTGCCCGCGATGATCTTCGACGCTGCGTCGAGATCGTTTGCGTTCAGATCTGCCTGCTTCTGCTCGGCGATCTGGCGCACCTGCTCGGCGGTAACCTTTGCAACCTTAACGGTGTGCGGGGTGCCCGAACCCTTCTGAACGCCAGCGGCCTTCTTGAGGAGCTCTGCTGCCGGAGGAGTCTTGAGGATGAACGTGAACGAGCGATCCTCGTACACGGTGATCTCAACGGGCACGACGTTGCCGCGCTGCGACTCGGTCGCTGCGTTGTACGCCTTGCAGAACTCCATGATGTTGACGCCGTGCTGACCCAGCGCGGGGCCCACGGGGGGCGCCGGGTTGGCTGCGCCGGCGGGGATCTGAAGCTTGATCAGACCCGTAACCTTCTTGGCCTTTGCCATGATTGTTTCCTTTCGTCGAACGTACGCGGTCGCGCACATTCTCCCGCTAGCCCGGCCGATCCGGGTGGCGGTGTCTTTGCGAGGCACTCACGCGCGCACGCAAACTCCAATAGCTTACCTGATCTCGCGCGTTTATGCACCTTCGCGGTTCGGGTGCCTCGCTTCGGGCATCGATCCAGCGTCCAGCATCAGTTTTCTCAGAATTTTGATGCTTGACGCGCAATGGGTGCTTGTACCTGCACCGGATCCCAGCCGCGCGCCGTCGCCCCGTGCACTTGTCGTCCACAGCTTGCTGATTTCGCCGAGTCGCGCGAGTTACTCACAATTTGACTTTCACGCCACCTGTCCGGCGCGTAACCGGCGAGGATCTACCTATGAACCTAAGCGAAGCCCTCGCCGCAGCGGGTGGTGCGATGCGCACGTCAGAGGCGTTGCGGCTCGGTTTCACCGAGCACACCCTACGCAAGCACGTTCAGGCAGGTGCCGCACTAAGGCCCCGTCGGGGTTGGCTGGCCCACTGGTCACTCGAACCACAGCTGCTCTTTGCCGTCACCCACGGCGTCGTACTCACCTGCACCACTGCGGCGGCGCGGCAGGGTCTTTGGGTACTGAACTCGAGCACACCGCATGTCGCGGCCCGGCGAGGTCACCACGTCAAAGCAGAAGGCGTGCTGGTGCATCGTCGGCAGCCACTGAAATTACGGCCACCCTCCATGCTCGTTGATCACCTCGAGAACACACTCGACTGTGTCGCCGTGTGCCTTCCCCACGAAGAAGCGCTCACAATCTGGGACTCGGCTCTGCAGAAGGGGTTACTTGACCAGCCTTCGTTGGCCCAGCTACCGTTCAAAGGACGCGCTCTCGCGCTCTTGGCCGAGTGCACACCGTTTTCCGATTCAGGCCTTGAGTCGCTATTTCGTACACGCTTGCGGTGGCTGCAGCTCCCCATACGCCCGCAAGCGTGGCTGCACGGACACCGAGTTGATTTTCTGATTGGTGATCGGCTCGTAGTACAGATCGACGGCAAGCAGCACGAAAAGGCGCAGCGTGTATCTGACCGCGCGCACGACGCCGAGCTTATGAAGCGCGGCTATTTCGTGATTCGGGTCGGGTATGCCGAGGTCGTGTACGACTGGAGCGCAGTAGAGACGGTAATCTTGGACGCCGTGGCACGCAAACTACACCTTGCGCGCTAACCTCGAAGCAACGCTTCGGGCATCGATCCAGCGTCGAGCATCAGTTATCTCAGATTCTTGATGCTTGACGCGCGATTGATAATTTCGCTTGGTCAAGGAGGTGCTATACCTAGCGAAGAAACAACAAATGCCTCGCTCCGAAGAACGAGGCAGATGTTGAAGTAAAAACTTAGACCATCTTGGTGACCTGGTCGAAGCCGAGCTCGACCGGGGTTTCGCGCTCGAACAGCGACACCAGCACGGTGAGCTTGCCCGATGCGGCGTTGATCTCGCTGATCGTGCCGGGCAGGCCTTCGAAAGAGCCCGACTTGATGGTGATCGTCTCGCCGACCTCGAAGTCGATCTCGATGTTGCCCTGAGCAGCGGCCGTAACTGCTGCCTTGCCCTTGCCCTCGCCTGCGACCTGCTCAAGCTCGACGGTGCTCTTGAGCATCTCGAACGCCTCGTTGATGCGCAGCGGCACCGGGTTGTGAGCGTTGCCCACGAAGCCGGTCACACCGGGGGTGTGACGCACAACCGACCAGGTGGTCTCGTTGAGGTTCATGCGCACCAGAACGTAGCCGGGAATACGCACGCGGGTGACCATCTTGCGCTGGCCGTTCTTGACCTCCATGACGTCTTCCATGGGAACCTGAATCTCATAGATGTCATCAACGGCGCCCATGACCTCGCGACGGTTCCACAGGTTCGAGCGAACTTTGCGCTCGTAGCCGGCGTAGGTGTGAATCACAAACCACTTGCCCGGGCGGCGACGCAGGTCCTTCTTGAACGCCTTGTACGGGTCAACCGCCTCAGCCTCTTCTTCGGACTCTTCGTCGACGATTGCGTTAGCGGCCGCGGCTGCCTCTTCTTCGCTGTCGATCACGAGAGCGTCTTCGACGGCCTCGTCGGCTACCGGGTCAGTCGACTGCACCAGCGCGTCAAGGGCCGCGTCGAGGTTGGCCTCTGGGTTGTTGCTGTTCTCGCTGGTCATGGTGCTTTCCTTAGCTCGAGTGAAGACGGACGCGCTGTGCTAGCTAGGAGCCGTTTCCGAAAGTAAATATTGTAACGAAGCCGAAGAGCTGATCGAGGCCCCAAACGAGTGCCATCATGATCACCACGAAGGCGATTACCACGAGCGTGTAGTTGATGAGCTCTTTGCGGGTCGGGGTGACGACCTTCTTCAGCTCTGCAATGACCTGCTGAATGAACAGCGCAATACGACTAAACAGATTGCGCTTTGCAGCACGATCGGAATTGGCGTGATCGACGGGGCCGCTGCCTTCCTCGATTTCAGTGCTGCTCACTCGGGTGTCCTTTCATCTGCCCCACCGGGCACGTCGGACGCCCGGCGGGATCTGGCAGGGCGGACAGGACTCGAACCTGCAACCTGCGGTTTTGGAGACCGCTGCTCTACCAATTGAGCCACCGCCCTTCGGGAATTGACGCATTTCTAAACCGAACAGGCATAGAAAAGTTTGGTAGACGTCAACTACCGAGGTTTACGATACGCGAATCTCGGGCCGTTGTCGAACTGGGGGGCCCAGAAACCTGCGTGCCGCGCGTGTCGCTGCCCGCAGCACGCCCCGCCCTCGCACGCAACTTCGGCGCTGCCAGTGCTCTCGAGTAGACTCGTCACGTGACCCAAAACACTCGTCTCTCAAAGAAGATTGCAGCCATCGCTGAGTCCGCCACCCTTAAGGTCGACGGTAAGGCAAAGGCGCTTCAGGCCGAAGGCCGCCCGGTGATTAGCTACGCTGCGGGCGAGCCCGATTTCCCCACGCCCCCGCACATTGTGCAGGCGGCGCGCGAGGCCCTCGATAACCCCAAGAACTTCCGCTATACCCCCGCGGTCGGCCTGCCCGTTCTGCGCGAGGCGATCGCCCGTAAGACGAAGCGTGACTCGGGTCTCGACATTGCGCCGAGCCAGGTCATCGTTACCAACGGCGGCAAGCACGCCGTCTACTCAGCGTTTCAGACGATCTTGAACCCCGGCGACGAGGTCATTCTTCCCTCGCCGTTCTGGACAAGTTACCCCGAAGAAATCCAGCTCGCCGACGGCGTCGCTGTAGAGGTCTTCGCCGGCGCTGACCAGGGCTACAAGGTGACGGTCGAGCAGCTCGAGGCCGCTCGCACCGACAAGACCAAGGCGCTGCTGTTCTGCTCGCCCTCAAACCCCACCGGTGCCGTCTACTCCCCCGAGGAGACCAAGGCGATCGGCGAGTGGGCGCTGAAGCACAACCTGTTCGTGGTGAGTGACGAGATCTACCAGAACCTCACTTACGACGGCGTGCGCGCGGTCTCGATCGTCGAGGCGGTGCCCGCCCTCGCCGAGAACACGATCCTCGTCAACGGCGTCGCCAAGACCTTCGCGATGACCGGCTGGCGCATCGGCTGGCTCGCGGGCCCCGCCGACCTCATTAAGGGTGCGGCGAACCTCCAGTCGCACATGACATCAAACATCAACAATGTCGCGCAGATCGCCGCGGCTGCCGCACTCGACGGTGACCAGGCACCGATCGAGGAGATGCGCCTCGCGTTCGACCGCCGCCGCAAGCTGATCGTCGAAGAACTCAACAAGGTGCCGGGCTTCCACTGCCCCACCCCCGAGGGCGCGTTCTACGCGTACGTCGACGTGACGGCCGCACTCGGCAAGGAGATCGCGGGCACGACGCCCACGAGCTCACTCGAGCTCGCCGATCTGATCCTCGAAAAGGCCGAGGTTGCCGCGGTACCCGGTGAGGCGTTTGGCCCCTCGGGCTACCTGCGCTTCAGCTACGCGCTCGGCGACGACGCGCTCGTCGAGGGCATTCGCCGCATTCAGGCGCTGCTCGGCGCGTAACGCGCCATAGCCCAACCCGTCGTCCTGCGCGAGCGCAGCGAGTCGCAGGACCCACTCTGGATTCTGCGACTGCGCGCAGAATGACAAGTGCTCTAGCCTGGCCAAGAGGGCGTGCGGCCAAAAGTGGGTGTTATCAGGACCGATAACACCCACTTTTGGCCGCACGATGTCTGGGCGCTTGCGCATGTGTACCGGCCCTGTTTCGATCCGGATCATGTTGCCGTGCCGCCGCGCGCCGCGCTCTCGCGCGCGTAGGATTCAGGCATGACAAACACCGTAGTTTCTGGACCCGAGGTTTCGGGGCGGGCGGGCGCCCGCGGCGCGCTCATGCTCGTGCTGAGCAGCGCGATCGGGGCGTGGTTGCTGTTCGTGGCGGGGGTCTACGTCGATTTGCAGGGCGCCGGGGAGCCCGCGCGGTACACGACTGAGCTCGGCCCCACGCCGCTGTCGTTTGCGCGGTTCGTGTTCTTCGCGGCGGTCGCTGTGTTGGGGTTGGGCTCGCTCGTGGCGCTGCGGCGTACATCGGCGATGCGGGCGGCCGCGACCAGCTTGCAGGTGCCACTCACCTCGCTTGCGCGGCCCGTGCAGTTGTTCGCGGCTACCTCCCTGATCGTCGCCACCGCCATCTCGGCGTTCACCTGCATAGGCCTGTTTTTTGGCGGGTTTATTGGCGGCGGCTCGCCCGCGACGCCACTCACGCAGACTGTCAACCTGTATCTGCCGATCGTGTTGCACACGGCGCTCGTGGTGACGCTCGTGCTCGCGGGGTTTGTGTTCACGCCGCGTGCCAACAGTCAACGTGCAGTCGATGTATCGCGCGTTGCCGCCGCCCCTGCCGCTACTCCTGACGAAGGCGACACGCAGCGCACCGCGGCACTCGGGTTTGCGGTGCCGGTGATCACGGCCTCAGCCGCGCTCATCGCGGGGCTCATCGTGGCAGACGTCACCGGCTCTGCCACGCAGGTGTGGCTGTGGGCCATAGTGCTCGCCGTGATCGGTGCTGGCATTGTCGCGGGCACACGGGCAGCGCAGCGTGCTATCGCGCAGCAACCCGATCCGCTGCGCCCGCGCGGCGCAGCCGTCGGTGCGAAGAACCTCAACTTTGTGTTGTCGATCGTGCTCGTGGCCGCGGCGAGCGTCATGTCACTGGGCTACGGCGCATCGGCCGTGGGGTCGCTACGCTCCTCACCGTGGGTATCGGGTGGCGTGTACGACGACGCTTCAGCTGACACCAACACCAGTATGGAGTGGTCGGCGAGCGGCAGCGACCTGCGCGCGGGCAGCACTCTCACCGTCACGCTGCTGCCGGTCGGCACCGACAGTGGCGGCACCGAGCTTGCCACCGGCACCGTAGACCGTGACGGCTGGGGCGACGCCTCGGGCCCGCTCGACCTGCAGGATGCGCCCGGCGACTACACGATTGAGATCACAGCGCTCGCGCGCGACGGCCGTGAGGTCACCTCGCGTGTGCCCTTCACAATTACCGAACGCGGCCTGCTCGAACAAGACGCGAGTGCAGACACGTACACTGACTTTGCCTCGGTGCTGACGCCGGTCACTGCGCGCTGGGTGTTTGCCGACCTCGTGCCGGCTGGGCTGCTGCTCGTCATCGCGGCGGCGGTCGTCGCACTCACGGTGACGCAGCGCGCCCGCGAGTACGACGCCTCTCAGTCTGGAGGCCGCTCGCCCGCGCAGCTCGTCTAGGCCGTCTGCATCACCTGGTCGAGCACCTCGTCGATCGCCTGGTCTGGGTGAAACAGCAACCAGTCGAGTGTGGCGCCCGCGAGCGCACCAAAGAACGCCGCGCCCGCCGTCACGGTGATGCGCTCCGCGTCGTGAGCGCTTACGCCTGCCGCGACGCGGGCGGCGCGCAGTACGTCGCGGTAGCGCACCGCGACCTGGCCGCGCGCGAGCTGCATCGAGTCAGCCCACGCGCGGTCGGTGCGAAACACCTCGGCGGCCATGAGTTTGGCCAGGTCGAGGTTTTCGCGCAGGGTTTCGAGTGTCGCACCGGCGACCGCGCGGGGGGCCGCGGCGGCGTCTGACACGGCCGAGGCCGCATCGATTGCCGCCGCAAGTCGCTCAAAGCCCGCCCGGATCACCTCTTCAAAAATCGCGTCTTTCGATTTGAAGTTGTAATACAGGGAGCCCTTCGCGACCCCCGCCGCCTCGGCGATCTGATCCATTGAGGCACCGCTAATGCCGTGCTGCGCGGCGACCCGCACCGCCGCCTCGGTGATCAGCTGCTTCGTGCTCACTCTTGCCATGTCTCTAGTGTGGCCTAGATCGCGAGCTCGGGGTGCAGGCGCTTAATCGTCCACACCTTCTGGCGGCGCGCGGCGACGGCGCTCACCGCGAGCGATCCGATGAGAATGCCGGCCATCACGAGCAGCGACCCCCAGAATCGAGCATCGATGCCGCCGCCAATGAGCTGCCGCAGCCCGCTCACCACGTACGACGCGGGCATGTACGGGTGTAGCGCCTGGAAGAAACCGGGTGTCGTTTCGACCGGGTACGTGCCGCCCGACGACGACAGCATCAGCATCAGCAGTACGAGGCTCACGACGCGGCCCGCGGCGGTGCCCAGCAGCGCGATGAACATCTGCTGCAGCGCGAGGAATGCGAGCGTGGTGAGCAGCATAAACGCCGTCATGCCCACCCAGTGCACGGGCCGCATGCCGATCGCAAACACGAGCACCGCCATCATGATCGCGACCTGGCCTACGCCAATCAGCGCGGCGGGCCAGAACCCCGCGAGCACCGACCGCAGCCCCGACACGTTCGACGCGAACGGCCGGCGCGGCAGCGGACGCAATATGAGCCAGGTGATGAGCGCGCCCACGAACGACGCGAGCGCGATGAAGAACGGCGCGAAGCCCTCACCAAAGCCCTGCACCTCGTTCGAGGTGGCCTCGTCGAGCTCGACCGGCGCCGCGAGCGTCTCGGCGATCTTGCTTGCCCTGTTGTCGTCAATCTCGGGGGCTTCGGCTGCTCCGGCCGCGAGCTCGGTCGCGAACGTTTTCGCGCCGGATCCGACCTTGCTCGCCCCGTTCGCCAGCTCACCCGACTTCTCGCTCGCCTGCTGCGCGCCGTCGTCGAGTTTCGATGCGCCGGCCGCGAGTTCCCCCGCGCCCGCTGCGAGCTTGTCGGCGCCGGTCTGGGCCGCCTGCGCGCCCTCGGCGAGAGTCGTGCTGCCCGAGGCGACCTCGTGTGCGCCACCGCTCAGCGTCGTGAGGCCCTTCGTCAGCTCGGTGCCGCCGCGGTGCGCGGTTTCGGCGCCCTCGGCGAGTGTGCCCGCGCCAGCAGACACCTTGGCTGAGCCACCCGCGAGGGTGGAGGCGCTTGTCGCGAGCGTGCCCGCCCCGGTCTCGAGCTTGGCTGCTCCTTCTGAGAGCTTGCCCGCCCCCGTCTTGAGCGTAGTAGCACCTTCGTCGACGCTGGCGGCTCCCTCAGCGAGGGTTGCAGCGCTTGTCGCGGCGGCCTCGGCCGACGTATCAAGCGTGGTGAGCCCCGCGGCGAGATCGGTCGCGCCCGTGCTCACACCCGTTGCGCCGTCACGCACCTGCCCTGCCCCTTGTGCGAGGGCTGCGAGCGAACTGCCCTGTGCCTGCAGTGCGGCGTCGAGCTCCGCAAGGGTCATTGCGGGGTTTTGCGTGGCAAGGCCCGCGATCTGCTCGGTGGCGGTCGCGACCTGGCTGGCGCCACCGTTCAGCGTGTCTGCGCCGGCCTGTAGGTTGGCGGCTCCGGTTGAAGCGCCTGCGACCCCCGTCGAAAGCTGACCCAGCCCGGTCGACAGCTCGGTCGCGCCGGCCGACAGCGCAGTCGTTCCAGTTGCGAGGGTGTCTGCTCCCGTCGCGAGATCGGCGATGCCGGCCGCAAGGGTGGTGACACTCTCGGCGAGCGTGCCCGCCCCGGTCGACAGTGCTTCGCTGCCGGTCGCGAGCTCGCTTGCGCCGTTCGCGAGGGATCCGGCGCCGAGTTGCAGGTTGCCGAGGCCGTCGCGCAGCTCGCCTGACTTGGTGGCCGCGGTGCCCGCGCCTGAAGCGACGGTGCCCGCGCCTGAGGCGAGCTTCGCGCTGCCGTCACGCACGATCGCAAGTCCCCCCGCGAGATCTGAGGTGCCCTTGGTGAGTTCGGGCGACTTGGCGACGAGCTGCGCGGTGCCGTCGGCGAGTTCGCCGAGGCCCGCCGTGAGCGCCTCGGTGCCGTCGGCGACGGCCTTCGTGCCGTCCTTGAGGGTGCCCGCGGCGTCTGAGGCGTCGCGCGTACCGTCGGTGAGTTTTTGCACGCCGACGAGCAACTCATCGGCGGCGGTCTGTGTGGCCTGCTGTGCGACGGCTTCGCGCAGCTGCATCATGGCCTGCTTGCCGAGCGTCGAGGCGAGAAACGAGTTGTTGTCGTTGTAGGTGACGCCAATTTGGCCCGCGGCGGGGTTATCTTGCAGCCCCGCGAGCGTTGACGAGAAGTCTTGGGGAATCGTGACCCCAAAGTAGACGTCGCCGTCGGCGATCGCCTGCTCGGCCTCGCTCGCGGTCATCTCGCGCCAGTCGAGCTCTTTGCCGTCGCGCAGTTCTTTAATGACGTCGCTACCCGCGGTGAGTTTGCCACCGCCGGGCTTCTTGGCTGGCTCGTCAAGGTTGGTGATGGCGACGGGCAGCTGGTTCATGTGGTCGGTGGGCGCCCAGAACGCCCACAGGTAGAGTGCGCCGTAAATGAGCGGAATGACGAGTAGCACGACGAGCGCGATCTTGGGCATGGTGCCCTGTTTAAACCGCGAAAGCTCGGTGCCCCGGGTGAGAAATGACATGTTTTGCGTTTCGTTTCGTGAAGTTTGGCGTGGTGACGTGGTGTGTGGTGCGGTTACAGGCTGATGCGCGCGGGCTCGTCGAATAGCGCCGCGTCACGCGCGTCGCTTGTCGCGATGACGACGGGCACAGTGCGCGAGATTTCACGCAGGCGTGCGGCGACCCGAGCCCGGTCTGCGGGGTCGCGCAGCGCGTCAAGATCGTCGATCACGAGCAGCTCTGGCCGCGCGATGAGCGCGAGCGCGATGCGAACGAGCAGGTCGTCGGCGGGGCCGAGCTCACGACACAGCCGCGAGGCGTCGGGGTGCGGGGCGGCTTCATTGGGCTGACGTGAGCCAAAGGAGGGGCCGAACGCGGGGGCGAGCAGCTCGTGCGCAACCTCGGCGGTGATGCGCGGGGTGCGACGCCACCAGGGCAGCTCCCACGAGAGCCGCTCGCGTAGGGTCGCTGCAAGCGTGACGGCGGGCTCGAGCTCGTCAATGCCCGCAAACCCGGCGATGCCGGTGATGCGCCGAATCTCGCCGGTGCGCGTCTCGCGAAGCACCTCGACCGTGCCGCCCTCAGGTTTCATACGCCCCGCAATGGTGAGCAGCAGTGCAGTGCGACCAGATCCGCTCACACCCGTCACCAGGGTGACCGGTGCTGCGGTAGACGCGTCGAGCGGGCCGAACACTCGGCCGCGCGGGCCGTCTACGCTCGTGCCCGCGAGGCGAAGTACGGGGGCGGTGTCGGCAGCCGTATCGGCGCCGCTCTCGGCAAGGGTGGGCGTGTGCACGGGGCTCCTCGGTGTAACATTACTTGAACTGACTAGTCAGTCTAAAGTCGCCGACACGGGCCGTCAAGTCAGGCTCGGGAATATCCCAGCGAGCTCCCCGTTACATTTACATGCAAGTGCATGTAAACTGGGCACATCGGCCCCCAATCCGCAGGAGCACACAACATGGAATTTGGCATCTTCTCGGTCTCAGACGTGACCCGTGACCCCGTCTCGGGGTACACCCCCAGTGAGGCCGAGCGCATTCAGGGGCTCGCCCGCATCGCCACCCACGCCGAAGAAGTGGGCATGGACGTGTTTGCGATCGGCGAGCACCACAACCCCCCGTTCTTTTCGTCCACCCCCACCACGTTTCTCGCGTACATCGCGGCGAAAACGAAGACACTCAAGCTCTCCACCAGCACCACCCTCATCACCACCAACGATCCGGTGCGCATCGCCGAAGAGTACGCGATGCTGCAGCACCTCGCCGGTGGCCGCATGGACTTGATGCTCGGCCGCGGCAACACCGCCCCCGTCTACCCGTGGTTTGGCAAGGACATTCGCAGCGCGCTGCCCCTCGCCCTCGAAAACTACAACCTGCTGCACCGCCTGTGGCGGGAGGACGTCGTCGACCACGAAGGTAACTTTCGCACCCCGCTGCAGGGATTCACGAGCACCCCGCGTCCGCTCGACGACGTCGCACCGTTTGTGTGGCACGGCTCGATCCGGACCCCCGAGATTGCCGAGCAAGCCGCGTACTACGGAGACGGGTTCTTCTCAAACCACATCTTCGCCCCGAGCGAGCACTCACTGCGGCTCATTAATTTCTACCGCGAGCGCTACGAGCACTACGGTCACGGCAGCGCGAAGCAGGCGATCGTGGGGCTCGGCGGCCAGACGTTCATCGCGAAGAAGTCGCAGGATGCACTCGACGGGTTTCGCCCCTACTTCAACGAGGCGCCCGTGTACGGCCACGGCCCGCGCATGGAAGACTTCATGCGGCAGACACCGCTGTCGGTCGGCAGCCCGCAAGAGGTCATCGACAAGACCCTCAGCTTTCGCGACATCTTTGGTGACTACCAGCGCCAAATGTTCTTGATCGACCACGCCGGCCTCCCCGAGAAGACCGTGCTTGAGCAGCTCGACCTGCTCGGCAGCGAGGTGCTGCCCGTGCTGCGGCGTGAACTCGCCGCACGCCGCGACCCCGAAGTGCCCGAGACGCCCAGTCATGAGACCCTGGTACGTGCAAAGTACGGCGATGCCGAGCCGCGCCAGCCACGGCCAGCCGCCAACCGGGGTGACAACGTCACGGGCGGATCGCCCTATTTAAACCCCGCCGCCAGCAACTAACACCGAAGGACCCACCATGACGAGCCCCACCCGCAACGACGTGCGCCTCGCAAACCAGTCGTGGGAGGCGCTCATGACCGCGCACGCCACGCTCATGGAGCGCTTCGCGGGCGAAAGCATGTGGCACGACGTGAACATGCGCGAGTACGACGTGCTGTACACGCTCGCAAAAGCCGACGAACCCCTGCGCCTGTGCGAGCTGCAAGAGGGCGTGCTGCTGAGCCAGCCAGCACTGTCACGCATGGTCGACCGGCTCATCACACGGGGCCTCCTGGCACGCGCCCAAGACCCCGCCGATGGGCGCGCGGTGCGCATCTCGCTCACCGCGCTAGGCGCCGAGGTGCAGCGCGACGCGGGCCGCGCGCACGCCCGCAGCATCGCCCGCGATGTGGGCGGTGTGCTCACCACCGAAGAGCTCGGCGAGCTCGAACGCATCTGCAAGAAGCTGGTTTCTTAGGTTCCGGATCGGTTTGCTTGCGGGCTTATTGGCTTGCGGCCTTATTGGCTTGCGGCCTTATTGGCTTGCGGCCGCGTTCGGGGTGGGGTGCCGCCGCTCGCTTAGAGCGGGGACCCCTCGCGTGTCGCTTCGCGCCACGCGGCCCCGATGCGCTCGCTGGCGGCGCCCCACCCCGAACGCTCTACCCGTCCTCAATCTTGAAGGAGCACCGACATGAACGCACCCCTCGATGGCGTCGCCCCTGTTGCAACGCCCGCCTCGATTCCCACCACCAGCACCGTGAATCTCGCGGTGGTGACCGCGGGCACGAGCGACCCCTCGACCACGACAATGCTGGCCCAGCGCGTGGCCGACGCCGTGACGAAGCTCGGCGCCCAGCAGGGCATCACGGTGCAGGTGCGCGTCGTCGACCTGCGGCTTATCGCCGGCGACATCACCGCCGCGCTCGTGTCTCGGCACGAGTCTGAGGCGCTCACAGCGGCGAGCGAGATTCTGCGCGACGCCGACGCCATCGTCGCGGCGACCCCTGTGTACAAAGCTGGTGCGAGCGGACTCTTTACGTCGTTCTTCCAGGTGCTCGACAACGACCTGCTCATCGGCACCCCCGTCGCGCTCGCGGCCACAGCGGGCAGCGCCAGGCATGCCCTCGTAATCGATGACCAGCTGCGCGGCCTTTTCGCCTACCTGCGCACCGTGACAGTACCCACCTCGGTGTTCGCCGAACCCGCCGACTGGACGAGCAACGACCTCGGCAAACGCGCCGATCGCGCCGCCACCGAGCTGCTCGCCCTCGTCACGGGCGGGTTTCGAGGCGCCGTGCGCGGTCAAGCATGGGGCGCCTACCAGCACTCATACGGTAGCGCCGGCGGCACCGAGCTCGGCATCAACCTCGACTCAGACCTGATGCGACTGGCGACCGGCGGTTAAGCGCGCGCTTTCGACCGTGAAGCCGCACCATCCGGCACCGAAATATCGAGTCGGCACGGTAAAAGCGCTTTTAACGTGCCGACTCGTTATTTCAATGCCCGGTCAAGCAGGGTGCGCGTCTTGCCACTGTGCGGCACGTGCCGACAGCAGGCCGGCCAAGCGTTGCAGCTCGCCAGGCGCGACGCCGTCGGCCGACGCGCGGCCGAGCGCAAGACCCAGCAGAAACGTGCTGAGCGGCGCGGCCGGGCGCGCGACCGCGTGCGCCACGTCTTTGGCCACGTCAAGCACGACCGGTATCGAGACCTGACCGGGCTCAAGCCCGAGCTGGGCCGCCGCCGCGACGAGCCACTCGTCGAGCGCCTCGGGAGGCAGGTGTGTCGCCATTGTTATGTCCCTTCAATCGGTGGAACCGCTCGAGCGCAGCCGGGCCGCGGCCAGCGACTCAGGCGTATCAATATCGGCGGCGAGCGCCGTTGGTACGCGCAGTTCGCGCAGTTTCATCCCTGCAAGTGCGCGGCGTACGGGCGCATCGACGACCTCGTGTCCCATCTCTGCACAGGCTGCGGCGAGCGCTTGGGCCCGGTAGTTTGCGGCGAGCCACTGCGGTTTGCCCGCGCCGTCGACAAGCAGGGTGCCGTCGGCTTCGCTGTCTGCTCGCGCCTGAGTCTGCGCTAAAGCGTGGTCTTTACCGAGTACGGTGCACACGCGTTCGGGGTATTCGAGGTCACACGCGAGCACCCACACCCACGGTGCGGTCACCTCGGTGATGCCAGCGGCGATACCGGCGAGCGGCCCCGCAAACTCGGGGTTCTCGCGCAGCACGACATCTGCTCCGGTGCCGGCCGTCTGCGGGCCGACAACGATCACGCGCGCGGCGCCTGCGATCCGGCTCGCACGTACGACCCGATCGACGAGGCGTTCGCCCGCGAGCTCCAGGGTTGCCTTGTCGACGCCGCCGAGCCTCGACCCGCGGCCGCCAGCGAGCACGATCGCGTCGAATGTCGCGCCGAACCCGGCATCGTGCGCCTGAGTCTTTTCGTACACTGCAGCCTCCGTTCGGTGGCATAGCCTGAGACCACTATGCCGCATGATCGGCCACTTTGCAGGCATTGATGCCGCGCGTCAGTGTTATTAACACCGTGCCTCAGCGTTACGGTGTGACCCGCACCACGGTGACGCGATCGCCTCGCCCAACGTCGCCGGTCTCGGGCCCGACGAGCGCGTAGCCCTCGGCAGCACCAAACCCGCCGACCGAGTGTGACACCCGCCCCGCGTGCACGGCGGGCTCGCACCAGAGATCGGCCTGTGTCGCGGTCTCGGCGCCCGGCTCGGCGCCCGGCTCGCTCACCGCCTCAACGAATCGCACGGGTAACACCTGCAGCCTGCCTGCGGCGCCCCGCCATTCCGCCGCGGCGTACGCGGTGAGACGCTGCCTCGCCGTGTCTGCGCACCCCTGCATGGCGCGCAGTGCCGGGCGCACGAAAAGCTCGAAGCTCACGGCGGCGCTCACGGGGTTACCGGGCAGCGCAAACACCATAGCCCCCGCTGCAAGTCGGCCCGTGCACTGCGGCTGCCCGGGTCGCACGGCCACTCGTACGGCACGCACGCCCGGTTCGCTTTCAAGCGCGATGCGCATCACGTCACGGGTGCCGGGGCCGACCCCGCCCGTCGTAATGATCGCGTCGTAGCGCGTCCCCAGATCTTGTAGTCGCGCGCGCACCGCCGCTACGTCGTCGACGCTGTGCTCGATGTGCACATCGGCAAACCCCGACTCGGCGAGCAGCCCGCCCACGAGCAGTGAGTTTGACTCGACGATCTGGCCGCGCTCGAGCGCAGTGCCCGCGGGGCGCAACTCGGCCCCGGTTACGAGCACGGCAACGCGCGGTACCAGGCGCACCAGCACGTCCGCGATGCCGGCCGCGGCGATCGCCGACGCCCGGGCGGCCGTGAGGGTTGCGCCTGGTTCTGCCACGAGGTCGCCCGCGGCCAAGTCTTCGCCGGCACTGCGCACGTCTGTGCCCGGGGCGACCTGCGTGGTCACCCGCACCGCGCGGTCGGCCCAGGCGTGCGCGGCACGATCCGGCGCAGCGGTACGGTCACCAGCAGCGGTACGGTCACCAGCCGCGCGGTCGCCGAGGGTCGCCTCGACCCGCACGACCGCGTCGGCAGCGGTGGGCAGCGGGGCGCCGGTCATGATGCGCACGCACTCGCCAGCGGCGAGCGGCGGGTCCCAGGCCGAGCCCGCGGCGACCTCGCCGAGCACCGTGAGCTGCGCGGGAGCCTCGGCGGTCGCACCCGAGGTGTCTGCCGCCCGCAGCGCATAGCCGTCCATCGCAGAGTTGGGCCACAGCGGCAGCGCGTGCGCCGCGTGCACCGGCGAAGCGAGCACGCGGCCGAGTGCCGCCGCGATCGGCCGCCGCTCAGTGGGCAGGGGGGTGACCTGCTCGAGGATGCACGCCAGGTGAGTTTCGGGAGAAATTGCCACGCTCGCCGCCTTTCGATCTACTCTTGAAGTATGCCCCGTCGCATCGAGGATTACCGCGGACTCACCCAGCTCAGCCGCGTCAAGCTGATGCATGCCATTCAGCGGCGCCCGGGCCGACTGCTCGCCGAGCTCGCCGAAGAGGTGGGCATTCACATCAACACGGCCCGGGATCATGTGCGCGTGCTCGAAGCCGAGGGGCTCATCACGAGCCGCCCGGTGGCTACCGGCGTGCGCGGCAGACCGCCCGTCGTGTTTGATCCCGTCGAGCGGGCGCACGAGAACCCTGTCGCCGCGCAGCGCACCGAGAGCGCCTGCGCGCAGGGCGACATGCTGCGCAAGATTGCGCCCCACCTCGATCAGACCGCTGAGCTGCCCGCTGCGGCGGCGCACCAGGTCGACACACTGTACACACACCTCGAAGACGTGGGGCTCGAGCCCCAGATCACTGGCGACGGGCTCACAATCGATGTGGCTCCCTGCAAATTCGCGGGCATGCTCGAGGCCGAAAAACGCACCATCTGCAGCGTGCACGCGACGCTCGTGCGCGACCAGCTCACGCACGTCGACGGCCCGCTCAAGCTCGGTCGTTTGAGTCCCTTCGTCACCGAAGATCTGTGCCGGATCGAGCTGTGCCACAAGCTGCCGACTGGCTACCGGCCCACCGGCCGCGCCGCCACCGAGTAGGGGCGGGTGGCAGGGGCTGGGCCCTCGCGGCCCGTACCTCGCGCCAAAATGTTAAGGTGTACCCAATCGGATATGGGGGCATTTATGTTGATTCAACAGCTGCATGCGGCGCGTGAAGCGCACGGAGACACCGTCTCTCAGCTTGCCAAACGGGCAGGAACCTCTCGATCGACGCTATCCAACTATGAGCGGCACGTGAAAATACCGCGTGTTGATACGGCCGAACGTATCGCCGAGGCGCTGGGCCTCGAGTTGATTGCGCTGAAAACCGGGCCAAAACAGGCCTACCTAGATCGTGGTCTCGTGGCACGTTTGGACGCGCTGCACCTCTCACCCGGAGTGGCGGTTCGAACTGCAACACGAGAACTTGCCATGCTTGTTGACGCTGACGTGAACGCTGAGCGCCTCTCACTCTCATGGGGCGCAGTGAAGACACGGGTTGAGGGCACCACCGTGGGGAGCGACGATGATGACCCACTGGAGTTGTACAGGTTAGGCGAGATCGTGCAATCGGCGCAGACCGCAATACAGCAGTCCTCCAATCAGGGCACGCTACCCACACTGGCGGCAAATGGGCGCGTGATTTCTCCATACGAACACTTGGAGCCCGCGCACCAAGCCCTCGACCTGCTCGTACGCGCGGTGTCTGCAGGCGCTGACCCGACGCTTGCCCGACATCTCATTAATAGCTATCTACTCCATAAAGGGTTTCCCTGGTTGTACGTGCGACACAGCCTCGTGAGCGAATATCGGCAAGCCGTCGTGTCGTGCCTGCGAACGGGCAATGGCGACCGCATGGTAGACGTACTGCTGGTGGGCGCAGAAATGTTCATGTCCAGGGCAACAGTATGAGCGGCTCAGACAACGAACGCCAGGAGTCATGGGAGACGACACTCAGACGTTACCCTTCTCAACAGGGTGAGGTGATTGCAATACCTGAGCCCATTTGGGCTGACCTAAGCAGTGATGTGAAGCACATCACACCAGCGGGTAGGGCCAGAGCGGTTGCTCGTTATAAATTGCGAGAATCTCGCACACTCTATAGCGACGCACGCCTGGAGGGGTTTGCCTTCACCGAGCCCGAGATCATCACGCTCATATCGGGCGGACACGTCGCTGGCCACACGGTCGGAGAAGAGAATCAGGTCGCCGGACTCAAACAGGCCAGTGATTACATGCTGAGTCAGGTCGAAGCCGGTGATCCTATCGAGCCCAACCAAAGCATCTCTGACGACTTACATCTCTTCATCGCGGCGAGCCTAGGCTTGAAATCAATTGCATTTCGTGGAGATCAAACTCAACAATACGAAGGGCCGATGGTACAGCTTCTAACTTGACGGAAACAAGCGCGCAGGGCGTTACACGATGAACTCAGTGCTCATGTCGCACGGGTACGACGCAATATTGGTTCCTGACTCCCTCAAAGCGCAATATGAAGATGCGCTTGTCATCACATATCGAACCGGTGACCTCACTCCGCACATCAGATTTCTGATCGAACGCTACAGCGACGACTAGCAGCTGCGGCCGCTACCGCGTACCGCGCAGCATGCCCGCCACGACGAGCGCGAACGCCCCCACCAGCACCAGCAACCACAGCCCCAGCGAGTACGAGTTTGACTCGGGATGATAGGTCGCGCCCATCACGAGCGGCGGAAAGTACCCGCCGAGTCCGCCGGCCGCCGCCACCACACCGCTCACCGCGCCCACTTTCTCGGGCGGCGTGGACGGCCCGATCCAGGCGAACACCGCCCCCATGCCGAGCCCCATAGCTGAGGCCATCAAGATGAACGTCGCGCCCGTGAGCACACCCTCGGGCGGCTGCTGGCCGACAATGTAGGCGAGTGACACGATCGATGCGAGTGACACGAGCGCCACGATCTTGGGGCCGAACCTGTCTGACAGCACGCCGCCGATGGGGCGCGCAATGACTGCTGCAACAGCGAACAGTGCGGTGCGCGTACCCGCGCCGACGGGGTCAACTTCGCCCGGGTAAATCGTTACGAGGTACTTCGGCAAAAAGTTTGAGAACGCGACAAACCCACCAAACACGATGCCGTACAAAAACGCCATCTCCCACGTCACCGGCAGCTTCAGCGCACCCCACACCTTTGGCACGAGGGGCTGCCTACTCGGCTGCCAAGCCGGTGACTCGCGCATAAAAAACCACACGAGCGCCGCGGTTGCGATCATGAGCACCGCAATGAACACGTGGGTTTCGACATAGCCGAGCTGCCGCAGCAGCCTGGGCGTAAAAAACGCAGAGACAGCGGTGCCGATCATGCCCATACCAAACACACCGTTTGCAAAGCCCCGCCGCTTCGGCTCATACCAGGCGCTCGCAAAGGGTACGCCGACCGCAAAAATCGTGCCCGCTACCCCGAGGTAGGTGCCCGCTACGATGAGCAGCGCAAAACTGCCGATCGACCCCGCGAACGCCACAAGCAGCACGGCCGGAGCCGCCCCGAGCAACACGGCCGTAAACATGATGCGGGCACCGAAGCGGTCAGTGAGCGCTCCCACCACGATGCGGCCGAGCGCGCCCACGAGCACCGGGGCGGCGAGCATCAGCGAAATCTGCCCCTCGTTTAGGCTCATGCCCTCCGCATAAAACCGCTGAATCGGCGAGATCAGCATCCACGCCCAAAACCCGACGGCGCTCGCAAGCGTCGCGAGCAGCAGCTGCGGCAATTGCCCACGCAGGCTCTCGCTCTGGTGGGGTTGTACAGCTTGCTGCGGTGGAGTCTTCGTCGTCACGTTGCGCCTCGCGATCTTAGCCGCGAGCGATTTCCACTCGCGTGAATACGCCAAATACGCAGCGACTGTGTGACCCACACCCGTTGCCAAAATTTGGCGTTGCACAGAGAATAACCCGGTCACCCCCACGGGGGCTAGCGCAATGACCGTGTTTATTTCATATGATGATCGGGTGTTTTCTCTTTTAGAACAAAAAGATAATAAACACGGTGAAAAGCTTGCATACCTCCCCTTCACAGGGCAATGCTGGAGACATCCGCTACAGATGGGAGCTTTTGTCATGGCCGAAACCCCGCACCCCGCCACCGACGGCGCACTCGCAGACACGCTGTTGAACATGGGGCGGTTTATGCGCCGTGGCGAGACAAGCCCCGACCTGCGCGCCATGTTTCTCGAGGGTGGCCGCAAGGGCGACGTGTTCTACCGCGACCGCTGGTCGCACGACAAGGTGGTGCGTTCGACCCACGGCGTGAACTGCACCGGATCATGCTCATGGAAGGTGTATGTCAAGGACGGCATCATCACGTGGGAGACGCAGCAGACCGACTACCCTTCAGTGGGCCCCGACTCCCCCGAGTACGAGCCGCGCGGCTGCCCCCGCGGCGCGGCGTTTAGCTGGTACACCTACTCCCCCACGCGCGTGCGCTACCCGTACATTCGTGACGTGCTCGCCGAGCTCTACCGCGACGCGAAGGCGCAGCACCCCGACCCCGTCGACGCCTGGGCGTCAATTGTTGAAGACCCGATCAAGGCAAACCGCTACAAGCGCGCCCGCGGCAAGGGTGGCCTGATTCGCGCGACCTGGGACGAGGCGATGGAGATCGCCGTCGCCGCCCAGGTCTACTCCGTCAAGAAGTATGGGCCCGATCGCATCGCGGGTTTCTCACCCATTCCGGCGATGTCGATGGTGTCTCACGGCGCCGGATCGAGGTATCTCAACCTCGTCGGCGGCACGATGCTCTCGTTCTACGACTGGTATGCCGACCTGCCGGTCGCGAGCCCGCAGGTGTTTGGTGACCAGACCGACGTACCCGAGTCGGCCGACTGGTGGAACGCGGGCTACCTGATCATGTGGGGGTCCAACGTGCCCGTCACGCGCACCCCCGACGCCCACTTCATGACCGAGGCCCGCTACCGCGGCCAAAAGGTCGTGACGGTATCGCCCGACTACACCGACAACACCAAGTTTGCCGACGAGTGGGTGGCCCTGCACCCCGGCACCGACGCCGCGCTCGGCCTCGCCATGGGGCACGTGATCTTGAAGGAGCACTACGTCGAGAAGCGCACCGCACGCTTCGAAGACTACATGCGCCGGTTCACCGATTCGCCGTTTCTCGTAGAGGTCGATGCGCTCGAAGGCGACGCTGCCGCCGCGTTCGACCCCGCCACCGGCAAGCTCGTACCCGGCAAGTTCGTGACCGCGGCCGACCTGGGCGGCGAAGCAGCCGCCGCCACCAACGCCGAGTTCAAACCCGCACTGCTCGATATGTCGGGCGACGCACGCGTGCCAAACGGTTCGCTCGGCCACCGCTACGCGCAGGCAGACAAAGGCAAGTGGAACCTCGACCTGGGCGACATCGTCCCGGCTCTGTCGGTCGCAGATCTTGAATCCTGGAACGGCGACGCCGTCGAACTGTCGCTGCCCCGCTTTGACCTCGCGCCCGAGGAGGGGCAGGAGCACGCGGGCGGATCCGGCGTTGTAACAAGGGGCGTGCCCGTGATGCGCGTCGCAGGAAAGCTGGTGACGACGGTCTTCGACCTGATGCTCGCGCAGTACGGTGTGGCGCGCGAGGGCCTGCCGGGCCAGTGGCCCGCGGGCTACGACGACGCCGCGACACCGGGCACCCCGGCGTGGCAAGAGGAGCACACGAGCGTGCCCGCCGAGCAGGCGATACGCATCGCCCGCGAGTTCGCCGACAATGCCGACCGGTCGGGCGGCCGCTCCATGATTTTGATGGGCGCTGGCACCAACCACTGGTTCCACTCAGACACGATCTACCGCACGTTTCTCGCGCTCACGATGATGACGGGCTGCCAGGGCGTGAACGGCGGCGGCTGGGCACACTACGTGGGGCAAGAGAAGGTGCGCCCGCTCACCGGGTACCAGCAGTACGCGGCCGCCGCCGACTGGCAGCGGCCGCCTCGGCACACGATCGGCACCGCGTTTTGGTACCTCGCGACCGACCAGTGGCGCTACGACGGGCTGCCCGCCAACTCGCTCGCCTCACCGCTCGCGCGCGGCCAGTTCGACGACCGCACGACCGCCGATTGCCTCGTCGAATCGGCGAAGCGTGGCTGGATGCCGAGCTACCCGACCTACAACCGCAACCCGCTCGACCTCGCCGACGAGGCAGAGCGGGCGGGCAAGGAGCCTGCCCAGCACGTCGTCGACTCACTGAGCGACGGGTCGCTCGCCTACGCGTGCGAAGACCCCGATGCGCCCGAGAACTTTCCGCGCGTCGTGCTGATCTGGCGCGCCAACGTCTTGGGCTCGTCGGGCAAGGGCAACGAGTACTTCTTGAAGCACCTGCTCGGCACCGACGCGGCCGTACGTGCGCCCGAAGCGGGGCCGGGCGAGCGGCCCCGCGACATGGCCTGGCACGATGAAGCACCCGAGGGCAAGCTCGACCTGCTCGCGACCGCCGACTTCAGAATGACGAGCACCACACTGTTCTCTGACATCGTGTTCCCCGCCGCGACCTGGTACGAGAAGTACGACCTGTCGTCGACCGACATGCACCCGTTCATTCACTCGTTCAACCCGGCGATCGCGCCGCCCTGGCAGACGAAGACCGACTTCGAGCTGTTTGGGCTCATGGCGCAGCGCTTTGGCGAATTCTCTGAAACGCACCTGGGGGTGCGCAAGGACGTCGTCGCAACCCCGCTGCAGCACGACACCCCCGACGCGATGGCAACCCCCAAGGGTCGCGTGCCAGAGGGCGCGCCGCTCATACCGGGCGTCACGATGCCTAAGCTCACCGTCGTCGAGCGCGACTACCCCGGCATCTTCGATCGCTGGCGGTCACTCGGCCCGCTCACGAGCGAGCTCGGCATGATGACGAAGGGCATCAAATACCAGCCGGATCCCGAGATCGAAGCCCTCGCGCACGTGAACGGCACGGTGCCAAACGGGCCGTGCGAGGGGCGTGTGCGGCTCGACACCGACAAGCGGGCGTGCGAGATGATTCTCGCGTTCTCGGGCACGAGCAACGGGCGCCTCGCAACACAGGGCTTTCGCCAGCTCGAAGAACACACGGGCCAGAAGATGGCGTTCCTGTCTGAGGAACACGAGGGCTCGCGCATCACATTTCATGACGTGCAGGTGCAGCCGCGCAGCGTGATCACCTCACCCGAATGGTCGGGGTCTGAGCACGGCGGCCGCAGGTACACCGCGTTCGCGATCAACGTCGAGCATTTGAAACCCTGGCACACGCTCACAGGAAGGCAACACTTCTATCTCGACCACGACTGGATGCAAGAGCTCGGCGAGCAGCTTCCCGTCTACCGCCCGCCGCTCGACATGCACCGCCTGTTTGGTGATGCGAAGCTCGGCCGCACGAGCACGCACGAGTCGGGCAACGCCGAGGTCGCGGTGCGCTACCTCACCCCGCACTCGAAGTGGTCGATTCACTCTGAGTACCAAGACAACCTGTTCATGCTCTCGCTGTCGCGCGGCGGGCCCACGATCTGGATGAGCCCCGGGGACGCCGACAAGATTGGGGTGCGCGACAACGAGTGGATCGAATCGTACAACCGCAATGGCGTGGTGGTGGCCCGCGCGATCGTATCGCACCGCATGCCCGAGGGCACCGTCTACATGTACCACGCCAAAGATCGCACGGTCGATGTGCCGATTGCCGAGACGAGCGGGCTGCGCGGCGGCATTCACAACTCGCTCACCCGCATTCTGATGAAACCGAGCCACCTAATCGGCGGCTACGCGCAGCTCGCGTGGGCGTTCAACTATCTGGGGCCCACGGGCAACCAGCGCGACGAGGTGACGACTATTCGTCGCCGCAGCCAGGAGGTGCAGTACTGATGAAGGTCATGGCGCAGATGTCGATGGTCATGAACCTCGACAAGTGCATCGGGTGTCACACCTGCTCGGTGACGTGCAAGCAGGCGTGGACCAACCGCTCGGGCGTCGAGTATGTCTGGTTTAACAACGTCGAGACCCGGCCTGGGGTCGGCTACCCGCGCGGCTACGAAGACCAAGACAAGTGGCGCGGCGGCTGGGTGCGCGACAAGAAGGGCAGGCTGCGGCTGCGCGACGGTGGCCGGCTGCACAAGCTGAGCCGCATCTTCTCAAACCCCAAGCTGCCTGAGATTCACGACTACTACGAGCCGTGGACCTACGACTACGACATGCTGCTGAACGCGCCCAGCGGCGCGCACACCCCCGTCGCGAAACCCAAGAGCTTACTCACCGGGAAGGACATGAAGATCGGGTGGTCTGCGAACTGGGATGACAACCTGGGCGGCTCGATCGAGACGATGCAAGACGACCCGATCCTCAAAAAGATGAGCGAGCAGGTCGAGGCCGAGTACCAAAAGGCCTTCATGTTCTATCTACCGCGCATCTGCGAGCACTGCCTCAACCCGTCGTGTGTCGCATCGTGCCCTTCTGGTGCAATGTACAAGCGTCAAGAGGACGGCATTGTGCTCGTCGACCAAGACGCCTGCCGCGGCTGGCGCATGTGCGTGTCTGGCTGCCCCTATAAGAAGGTGTACTTTAACCACCGCACAGGCAAGGCCGAGAAGTGCACGATGTGTTACCCGCGCATCGAGGTGGGGTTGCCCACTGTGTGCGCCGAGACCTGCGTGGGGCGACTGCGCTATCTGGGGCTCGTGCTCTACGACGCCGACCGTGTCGCCGAGGCCGCGTCTGTTGAGAACGAGCACGACCTGCTCGAAGCACAAAAATCTGTGATTCTCGATCCCTTCGACCCCGAGGTCGTGGCGGGCGCACGCGCCGAGGGGATCCCCGAGGACTGGATCACGGGCGCTCAGAAGAGCCCCATCTACAAGCTCATTAAAGAGTATGAGGTCGCGCTCCCGCTGCACCCCGAGTACCGCACGATGCCCATGGTCTGGTACATTCCGCCGCTGTCGCCCGTCGTCGATGTCGTCACCGGCTCTGGGGCCGACGGCGAAGACGCGCGCACGCTGTTCGCTGCGATCGATAAGCTCCGGATCCCTATTGGGTACCTCGCCGAGATCTTCAGCGCCGGTGACCCCGCTCCCGTCGACCTCGCGCTGCGCAAGCTCGCAGCGATGCGCTCGTTCATGCGGGGCGTGTCAATCGATGATGTGCGTGACGAACGCATCGCAAACGCGGTGGGCATGTCGGGCGCCGCGATCGAAGAGATGTATCGGCTGCTCGCGATCGCAAAGTATGAGGAGCGGTACGTGATTCCGTCGGCCCACGCCGAGCAGGCCCACGACCTCGAAGAGATGGGGTGCTCGCTCGAGTTCGACGGCGGCCCGGGCATGGGCGGCGCGGGCCCCTTCGGCTCGTCGAGCGGTGAGCCCGTCCCCGTAGCGGTCGAGAACTTCAACGCGCTCAAGAACCGGCAGACCGCAGACCGACCGTCGACACCCGGCCGCGTAAACCTGCTCAACTGGGACGGCAACGGCAGCCCCGACGGGCTCTTTCCACCCTCTGGCACCCCCACCACGCTGCCAGAGGGCGACCTCGGGCCCGTGCGCAAAACCGGCAAGCAGGGCCGAGAGCGGGGGCAGGCGTGATCACGAAACTGCTCAATCGTGTCACGCCGAGGCGCCCGCTGCCGGGCACCCTGGCGCCTGTGACGCTTACGCGCGATGAGCGATCCGGAGCGCACATGCTCGCCTCGCTCTTGCTCGATTACCCGGGCCCCGAGTGGTTCGCGCGCTTAGACACGCTCGAAGCCCACGCGCGCACGCTGCCCCCCGTGCTGTCCCAGCTTTTCACCGAGTTCATCGACCTTGCGCGGGCGGCGGGCCCCACCGAATGGCAGCGGCAGTACGTGGTCACGTTCGACCTGAAACGCAAGTGCAGCCTCTACCTCAGCTACTTCGCGACCGGTGACACCCGCAAGCGCGGCACCGCGCTCGTCACGTTCATCGAAGCGTACCGCGCGGCAGGGTGGGAGATCGCTCCAGACGAGCTGCCCGACTATCTGCCCGCTGTGCTCGAGTTCTCGGCACGCTCGGGCGACCCGATTGCCGAGGCGCTGCTAGCCGCGCACCTCGAGGGCATCGAGGTGCTGCGCGCCGCGCTCGAAGCGATCGACAGCCCGTGGGCGGGCGTCGTGCGCACCGTCACGCTGTCGCTGCCGCAGGTGGACCGCGAAACGCGCGAACGCGTGCTGGCGCTCGTGAGCGAAGGCCCGCCCACCGAAACCGTGGGGCTCAGCTTCTTAGGTAACCTACCGCCGTTCAATCCGAGGGGGGACGTATGAGCACCTTAGACATTTTGTTGTGGGTGGCGCTGCCGTACGCGTGCGCTGCCGTCTTCATTGTCGGCCATATTTGGCGCTATCGCTACGACAAGTTTGGCTGGACCACCCGCTCGAGCCAAACCTACGAGAACCGGCTGTTGCGCTGGGGCTCGCCCATGTTTCACTTTGGTATTTTGATGGTGATCGCGGGCCACGTCGTGGGTCTGCTAATTCCGCGAGAGTGGCTCAACGCGATCGGCATCAACGATCACATGTACCACCTCGGCGCCGTATGGATGGGCTCGTTCGCGGCGGTGCTGACGCTGGCCGGCCTCGCAATCTTGATCTACCGCCGCCGCACCGTTGGCCCCGTGTTTCTTGCGACCACGGTGATGGACAAGGTGATGTACGTGTTCTTGGGCATGACGCTGATCTTTGGCACGCTTTCGACGGTCGTCTACCAAATGTTTGGCGAGGGGTTCACCTATCGCACCACAATCTCGCCGTGGATCAGGCACCTGATCATCTTTCAGCCAGAGCCAGAGCTCATGTCGACGGTGCCGCTCTTCTTTCAGCTGCACATCATCTCGGCTTCGCTGCTGTTTGCGCTGTGGCCATTCACGCGGCTGGTACACGTGTGGTCTGCGCCCTTCCCCTACCTGTTTCGCCCGTACATCGTCTATCGATCGCGCGATGCTGGCCCCACCGGTATGCGCCCCGTGAGGCGTGGCTGGGATCCGATCACCGAGCCGCCAGACCCCAAACGCTTGAACCGGCCATAACGATAGGTTACGGTTCACCATACGTCGGATGCGCGTCGCCATCCCCCCATAAACGACGCGCATCCGCCGACCTATTTACACGCGCCTTCGCAGGTGTAAGTGAAACAGGCTTTGTGACAGTACCACAGCGCGGGGCGCTGCTCTGTCTCTCCACACGATAGCCCCACTGTGCTACAGATGTCTATAGTGCGTTTTGGTGGTCGAGAGGTACCGGCTACGGCGTTTGCAGGTCCGCTAGTTCGCGCAGGTCAATGGGATCGGGCACGTTAGGAAACTCGACCGGACGCTGCGAGAGCTCTCGCACGTTGTCAAGTCGGCAAGCGAGTCGCGATGCTCGCGTACCGCTGCACGTTTCGTCGCCGCTGTCGTCAGTGCCGCTGTCGTCGGTGCCGCTGTCGTCAGTGTCGCTCTTCGCGTTCTGCTCCTTGGGGGCGTACTGCCCGATCGCGTCATACTCGCCCGGGAGCACGGGTGCCATGACCGCCCCGCAGGCAAATGACACGATCAGGCAGGCCGCGAGCACGGCCCCCGCCGCGGGCGACCACAGCGCGGGTGCGGCCACGTTCACCAGCACCGTCGCCTTGATCTGACCGCGGGCACGCAACTCAGCCAGCCACGTCAGAAACCACCCCGTGAGCGGCGAGAGCACCATAGCCGACGTCGACAGCAGCATGACCGCTGCGGCATCACCTCTGCTCTGACCGAAGCCCACCGCAGCGTGTATCACGCCAAACAGCAGCCACAGCCCCGCCGATTCAAAGCAACGCAGCACAACGAGCGCCATCTGGCTGCGCCGGTGCGCGGCCAGGCGCACTATCGCATCGCGGTCGAGCACTCCGCCCTCCATGCGACGCGCGCGGGTCAGGTATCCCAGCTGCCACGCCAGCGAGCACGCGAACGACGCCGCGGCGAGCATGCACAGCGCCACAACGACCCAGCGCACCACTACGGCATCGCGCGTGGTCGACGCGACAACGACGGCCGTAACACCGGTCGCCGCCAGGGCACCAAGGACCACGATCTCGCCCAAACGGCGGGCGCGGTCGGCCGGGCCAGATCCGGCAATCTGCGTGCGAAACCCGCGCGAAATGCACTTGCTCAACACCCAATAGCGTGCCCACTGCACGCCGCCCACAATCGCCGCGATAACCCACCACACCACAACATTTCGCGGGTCAGCTGTGCCCCCGGCAAAGCCGGCGAGAATGCCGATCGAAGCGAAAGCGATCAGGTACATTGGCGCGTCGATGCGCACCCTCAGCCGAAACCAGAGCTGCCCAAACAGCGCCGTGCGCGCAATGCGATGCTGGGGGTCACCGGCGAGCAACTTGCTCATCTCGGCCGCGTGCGCAAGCTCTTGCCCCATCATGCCTTTGCCGTTTGTTGGCGTATTGGCGGTGATAAGGCCCGCGTGTAACTCGAGCAGATCGGCGTCTTGCGGTGCCTCTGCAAGCCCCCTCTTGCAGGTCTCGAGGGCAGCACGTGTGCGCCCGAGCCCCCATTGCAAGCGCACGGCAACAGCGATCACGTCTGGTTTGCTCGCAGCAAAGGCGAGCGCCTGCTGCGTTTGTGCGAGCGCAGCGCGTTTCAGGCTGCGCCTGTCGCGACGCTCAGGCATTGCGGCAACAAGAATCTGTGCGCTCTGCAGCAGAAAGGCCGGGTTGTTTGGCTCCGCCGCCAAGCAGGCGTCAACCTCGCGTTCGGCCTGCTGGTGCTTGTTCTGCTGTAACAGCGCGTGAGCCAAGAGGTATCGCGCACTGGCCAGATCGGGGTGCGCCCCCAGCAACTGTTCAAGCGTGAACCGTGCCTCATCGACCCGCCACAGTTTGAGCAGCACCCAGGCACGCTCGTGCAGCAGGTAGGGGTTCTGCGGGTCAACCGCGAGACCCGGGCCAAGCGCCTCGAGCGCCTCGGCAAAGCGCCCCTGTGCACCAAGCATTTCGGCGTGTTTGAGGCATAGATCAATCTGCTGCCCCGGGTCGGGTGCGCCCGCACCGGGAGATGCCGCGCGCACCGTCATTTCATGAATTTTTCGCGGGTGAGGTACTGCTGCAGTTCGTCGTAACGGCCGTCGACGTTGCCAAACGTGACAACATTCACGGCGCTGTGCATCCACCCGCCCGTGCTCGGCTGCACCTCTGCAAATGCGGCATCAAAATCGGCCATCGTGATGGGGCGCACCTGGCCCGCGGCAATCGAATCGGCCATCGCCTTCTCAGCGGCGGTCGTCGCGAGGTGTTCAAGGTCGGCCCCCGAGAATTTCTCCGTGCGCTGCGCGAGCCGTGCAAGGTCGATGCCCGCCAGCGGGCGCCCGGCGAGTGCACCGCGCAGAATTTCGATGCGGGCCGGGGCATCGGGCGGAGTGACCAGCACCACCCGGTCGAAGCGGCCCGGGCGCAGCAGGGCGTCGTCCACCTCCCACGGGTGGTTCGTTGCGGCGAGCACAAACACGCCGTCGTTATTGCTGCCCACCCCGTCGAGCTCGGTGAGGAGCTGATTAACTACCCCACGCATCCACGTGGCGCTCGAACTGTACATCGAACGTTTGCCGCCAATCGAGTCGAGCTCGTCAATGAACAGCACACACGGGGCATGCTTACGGGCACGCTCGAACAGGCGCTGCACGTTCTTTTCGCTTTCACCGATAAACGAATTGAGCACGTCAGCGACGGTGACCGTTAGAAACTTCGCGCCGAGCTCGCCGGCGATCGCCTTCGCAATGAAGGTCTTGCCCGTACCGGGAGGGCCGTAGAGCAACAGGCCGCCGCGCAGGCTCTTCTGAAACGCCTTCGCGATTTCGGGGTTGCGCATGGGTTCGAGAAACGCGACGTTCAATCGGTCTTTCACATGCTGCAGCCCGCCCACATCGGCAAGCGTCACCGCGGGGGTCTCGGGCGGAGCATCGAGCTCGGCCTCGGCAGTGTCACCTGATACGGGCATTGGCTGCGCTGTTTCGGTAGCACCAACGTACTCTATTGACCCGACGAACGGCGGGTCAATCGCCACGTCGACTTCTTGTTCGAGGCGCTGCCAGTCGATCCCGTCGGCGGCACCGGCTTCGCTGTGGCTCGAGCTATCCCCCGCCTCGGCCTGGCTCGGGGCACTCGTGGCACTCGGGGCGCTCAACGCCTCGCGCATCAGCTGCTGCGCTCGCGCGTTGCTCGCATCGCGCACGAGCACCTGAGACAACTCGGTCACGGCGCGCGCAGACTCGCCGTTTGCAAGAAGCAGCTCAGCGAGGTGCAATCGTAGCGGCAGCGATTCGGGGTCTGCGGCCACCGCAGTGGCTATCGCGCTGATGAGGTCAGTCATGTCGCCCCTTTCGGCGTGAACGTTTCGGCCCCGAGCGAGGCCCTTTTAGTCTCTCACGGGGCGGGTGGGCAACGTCGCGGCGACGGCCCGCACGAACCGCGTAGCCGGGGCCGCGAGCACCGCATGCACCTCGCCCTGCTGCGCGATACGGCCACGCTCGATGACGATGAGTCGGTGTGCCAGCTCGGCCGCGTCGACCGCCGAGTGCGACACAACTACGGCGGTGGTGCCGGTGCGCTTAAGTTCTTCACGCAACAGCGCACGCATGTCGGCCGCGGCCTCGACATCGAGCGAGGCAAACGGTTCGTCGACGAGCAGCAGCCGTGGGGCCGCCGCGAGCGCGCGGGCGAGTGCGATGCGCTGACGCTGGCCACCCGACAGCTCTGCGGGCAGCTTCGCGGCCACTTCGTCAAGGCCGAGGCGCGTGAGCCACCCGTCTGCTTCGGCGAGCGCCTCGCGTTTGCCTGTACCACGTGCGCGGGCGGCGAAGGCGATGTTGCGCGCGGCACTGAGGTGCGGAAACAGCCGCGGTTCTTGCCCGAGTAGCCCCACGCCTCGCGCGTGCGGTGGCACGTGCACGCGTTCCCCCGCGTCTGCGAGCACGAGCCCCTGCGCACCACCGAGCACTATGCGGCCCGCGGTGAGACGCTCGGTGCCGGCAAGCGCGTGCACGATGCTTGACTTACCCGCCCCGCTCGGCCCCATGAGCGCGAGTGTCTCGCCAGCCATTAGCTCGAACGACACGTCAAGTTCAAACCCCGTACGCGGCATGCCGATCGCGGCCGAGAGCGCGGCGGGGCTGAGTGGCAATGGCCGCTGCGCGCTGATCCGGCGCCTCATTTGAGCGCCCCGGGCTTCCAGGCGCGCACGCTCACCAGCACCAGCACCGCGGTCGCGAGCAGCAGTAGCGAGAGCGCGACGGCCGGCTCGCGGCCAGACGCGGCGCCGTTGAAGGCCGTGTAGATCGCGAGCGGCATGGTCTGGGTGACGCCCGGAGCGTTACCGGCAAACAGGGCGGTCGCGCCAAACTCCCCGATCGCGCGCGCAAAACACAAGATCACGCCGGCCACGAGTCCCGGGGCCGCGAGCGGCAAGGTCACCCGCGCAAACACCATCCAGGGGCCCGCCCCGAGGGTCGCGGCGGTGCGTTCGTAGGCGGCGCCCGTCGCGCGCAGCGAGCCCTCCACCGACAGCACGAGAAACGGCAGCGCGACGAACGCCTGCGCGAGCACGACCGCGGCGGTCGTGAACGGCAGCGTGACGCCCCACAGCTGCTCGATGACCTGGCCCACGGGGCTCGTGCGACCGAATAAGAACAAGAGCGCGACGCCGCCCACCATGGGCGGCAGCACGAGCGGCACCGCCACGAGCGCCCGCAGCAGCTGCGATGTTTTGGGGCCGGATCGCGCGATGACCAGCGCCAATGGCACGCCGAGCGCGACGCACAGCGCGGTTGCCGCGAGCCCCGTGCCGAGCGACAGCGCGAGCGCCTGCCTGGCGGTTTCGCTCGTGATGTCTTGCCACAGCGTGCTCCATGACGCGCGGCTCACGAGCGCCGCGAGCGGCAGCACGAGCAGTGCGATACCGAGCACGGCGGGCGCGACCGCGACGCCCGGGGCGTTCGAGCCAGTGCGGGAGGTCTTCATGATGCTGTGGTTCCTGTGTGTTGCTGTAGTTTTGCGGTTCTTCGCGCTACAGCGCCGAGCCGAAGCCGTGGCGCTCGAGCACGCCCTGCCCGTCTTTGCCCAGCACGTATGCGACGAACTCGCGCGCCGCAGCGTGCTTCGCGTCGCTCGTGTTGGCGCCTGAGCTGGCCTTGGCGTCGCGCGACTGGGCCGCGGGGGTGAGCGCTGCTATCGGGTACCTATTGACCACGTCTTGGGTGCCCTCGGGGTCGATGCTTTCGACGGCGTCGTCGCCTACCACGTCGGTGCGGTAGACGAGGCCCGCATCTGCCTCGCCCGCGGCAACCTTCGCCAGCACCGCGGTGACGTTTTGTTCGAGGCTCGCGGGGGTCACCTTGACGGCCGCGTTCTTCAGCAGGGTCTCAGATGCTCCGCCGCACGGCACCTCGGGCGCGCACAGCACCGTTACCGCGTCTTGCAGGTCTTTGAGGCCCGTCACCTTAGCCGGGTTGCCCGCGGGCACCGCGATCACGAGCGTGTTTGTCGCAAAAACTTGCGGGTCGCTTGCGAGAGCCTCGTCGACGACGACCTGCATGTTGCGTTCATCGGCAGACGCAAACACGTCGACCGGGGCGCCCTCGACGATCTGTGTCGCGAGCGTCGATGAGCCGTCGTAGCTGAGAGTGACCTTGACGCCGGGGTGCTGTTCTTCGAACTGTTGCGCGATCTCGTCGAAGGAGCGTTGCAGCGAGGCCGCGGCCGACACGTTGAGGGTGACCGTCCCTTCCTCCGCCGTGTCGCTGACGCTTGAACAGCCCACAAGCCCCATCGCCAACACCGCCACTACAGCGGCGAGCGCGCTGCGCCGACCCGAGCGGCGGTGCTGCTGGTTCGTGAACGGGTGCGGCTTTGTGCTCGGCAGCGGCATGCACGGTCTCCTTGTGGTTCGTCTCGCAACTCTCTTGCACCCCAACGCTATCGAATCAGCCCACCCGGCCTCTCGGGGCTTGCCTCTGCCGTCGCTTTGACGGCCGCGGGTATCGCTGCGGGGTCTGCGTCTGGGTGAAACTCGGGGTGCGTCGTCGAGGCGTAGAGGTTGAGGCCGAGTGCACGCGAGAGGTACGCGCAGGCCCGTTCGCCTCGAACGCTGTTACCGGCAGAGTTGAGCGGCGGGGAGTACGTCGCAAGCGCTCCCTTGCCCGGCGCGATCGCGACGATGCCGCCCGATACACCCGACTTCGCGGGCAACCCGATCTCGAACAGCCACTCCCCCGAACGCTCATACATGCCGCAGCTCGCAAGCACCGCGAGCGTGTCACGGGCCACGCTTGCAGACACCACCCGCTCACCGGTGATCGGGTTCACCCCGCCGTCTGCGATCGTCGCTCCCATCACCGCGAGATCGTAGGCCGAGACCTTTAGCGCGCACTGCTTCGTGTACACATCGACGGCCTCTTCGGGGTTGCCATCGATGCGACCGTAGCTGTGCAGCAGCCGGGCGATGCCGCGGTTGCGCGAGTTGGTACGCGACTCTGATTCGTAGACGGCCTCGTCGATTTCGAGAGCACGCCCCGCAAACCGTGAGAGCCCCGCGCGCACGTTCTCCCAGCGCTCCCGCGGTGTCGCACCAGGCACCATGCTCGTCGTTACGATTGCCCCCGCGTTGACCATAGGGTTTTGCGGGCTGCCCTCGTTGAGCTCAAGCGCGATCACCGAGTTAAACGCGAGCCCGGTGTTGTTGACACCCACGCGCTCGGGCACCGCGCGGTGGCCAATCGCATCGCACACGAGTGCAAACACAAACGCTTTTGAAATCGACTGAATCGAAAATTCTACGGCAGAGTCGCCCACGGTGTGGGTGCTGCCGTTCACGCCCACAAGCGCAAGCCCAAACTCGAGCGGGTCTGCGCTCGCGAGCACCGGAATATAGCTGGCGACCGTACCGTCGTAGGTGTCGCGGTAGCGCGTGTGCGCTGCGAGTAATAGCTCATCTACTCTGGCCGCTGTGGGTAATTCGCCCGTCGAAACACGCTGTGTAACCTTCAAAACCTCGACTTCTGGCACGGTGGAGCTCCATTCTGCGGCGACGGGCGGGCACCCATCACGCTATCGCGCAGCTCCGCCCCCTGTCACTAGCGGGCCCGGGTTTATTCACGGTGGGCGAACTCGCGCTCCTTGCCTACGGGCCCTAGTGTGGAGATGAAGCTGCGATCCGGATCGGACGCAACAAGATAGGCCCGCACGCTCGCCGCGTGCACGCCGGGTGAGGAGGCGATTCATGGCGCAGATGCTGCCGTCAGCGGGGGTCGCCCCGGGCCTTGCCGACGCACGTAACCGGCCGCTGCGCGATCTGCGCATTTCGGTGACGGATCGCTGCAATTTTCGCTGCGTGTACTGCATGCCGAAGGAGATTTTCGGCCGCGACTTTCAGTTTCGTGAGCGCGACGAGTTGCTCACGTTCGAGGAGATCGAGCGGCTGGCGCGCGTCGCCGTGGGCCTCGGTGTGCGCAAGCTGCGGCTCACCGGGGGCGAGCCGCTGTTGCGCCGCGGCATCGAGGAGCTCGCGTCTCGGCTTGCCGCGCTGCGCACCCCCGAGGGGGATCCCGTTGACCTCGCGCTCACCACGAACGGTTCGGCGCTGCCGGTGAAGGCGGCGGCGCTGAAGGCGGCGGGGCTACAGCGCGTCACGATCTCGCTCGATTCGCTCATCGAGGAGCGGTTTCAAGCGATTAACGACGTGAAATTTCCTGTGGCTCGCGTGTTTACTGCGATCGATGCGGCCGCCGAGGCGGGACTTGGGCCGGTCAAGATCAACACGGTGCTCAAACGCGGCGTCAATGACGACGAGATTCTGTCGCTCGCCGAGCGTTTTCGCGGTACGGGGCACGTGCTGCGTTTTATCGAGTACATGGATGTGGGCGCGACTAATGGTTGGCGGCTCGACGACGTAGTGCCGTCGGCCGAGGTGGTGGCGCGCATTAGCGAGCGGTACCCGCTCGAGCCCGCGGCCCCCACCCACCCCGGCGAGACGGCGAAGCGCTGGCAGTACGTAGACGGTGCCGGCGAGATCGGTGTGATCTCAAGCGTCACCGGCGCATTTTGCGGCGACTGCTCGCGCGCCCGTGTGTCTGCCGAGGGGCAGATCTACACGTGCCTGTTTGCGTCGTCGGGCTTCGACTTGCGTGCGCTGTTGCGTGGCGATGACAGCCGTTCTCCTCTGACGGACGCAGAGCTCTCTGACGTATTGGCGGGCCGCTGGCGGGTGCGCGACGACAACTACTCTGAGCGCCGCGCAGCCCTCACCCCCGGCAACCGCCGCCGCATCGAAATGTCGTATATCGGCGGTTAGGCCGACGCTGCCTTGTCGAGGGCCGCACGCTTGAGGGTGTCGAACTCCTCTTGCGTGATCGTCTGTTCGTCGAGCAGCTTCTTCGCCTGCGCGATCTGCTCAGCCGGGTGCGGGTGCACGGCGACCGAACGAATGTAGTCGTCTGCGGCGTTCTGTGTTGCCTGCGCCTGCGCGGCAGCGCGCTCGCCCATGCCCCTACCGCGCGCAATCAGGTAGACGATCGCTGTCAAGAACGGCAAGAATACGAGAAAGATCAGCCAGATTGCTTTCGCGACACCGGGCAGCTTCTTGTCACGGAAGAGGTCACTGATGATCGAGAACAGCGCCATGAGGTAGGCGATAAACACGAAGATCGTGACCGCAAACCACAAAAAGTCCCAAATGTTTGCCAAGAAGCCCATGATGTTCCTTTCGCAGGTGAGCAACAGCGCTCCCCGTGGTTTCATCCTGGCATTACCGCGCCCGCGTGCGCCTCACGATGACGAATTGTGATGCGTTCTTCACCCGCACTTTCACCCGGTCGTGAGGCGTGCCCACACAAAAGCGGGGGTGAGGTGCGCTCGGCCCCTCACCCCCGCTCTGTGTCATGCGCCTCGCGCCTCGCGGCGCGCACGCGGCTCGCGCTAGCGCGTGTTCACGGTCTTTCGGCGCGCCCGGAGCACCAGCACCGCACCGGCAACCAGTAGCAGCAGCGCCACGCCCCCGCCAATCCCCGCCTGCGCACCAGTGATGCTTAGCCCGGGGATCAGTGGCTTGGACGTCGACGCTTCGGGAGTGGTGTGCGTCGTCGTGGCCGGCGGCGGGGTGATCGTTGTACCGCCCGGCGTCGCGGTCGACGACACCGTGTTTTCGATCGTCACCTTGCCCACTTCGTCATGCACCTTCACGCGGTAGGTGACGTCGACGCGCTCGCCAATGTCGAGCGTGCCCTCCCAGGTAAGCGTCGTGCCGTCGAGCTGCGGCGCGGCAGCCCGGGATTCGACGCCCTGGGCATCTACGATCGTAGCGCTCGGCGTGCCCACCAATTCGGTGTTGTCAAGCACGGCCGACAGGTCATCGGTCAGCACCACCGGGTCGAGCACGGTCGCGCCCGTGTTCGTGCCTGTGAGCGTGAACTGGATCAGCTGGCCTGCTTTTACCTCCGTTCCGGATCCGGGATCGCTCGTCTTGGCGAGGGTGTACCCCGGCACCGGGTGCTCCGTCGTAGCGGGGGGCGGCTCAACCGGCGGCTTGCCAGGCGGGGTCGCTGTTGAGACGGCAATATTTTTGAGCGTTTGACCTTCAGCGCCTTCGTTCACGGTGACGCTGTAGTTGATGCTCACGGTCTCCCCGACCTCGAGCTTGCCAGACCAGCTGAGCGACGTTCCGCTCAATTCCGGTGCCGTACCCTCGCGGGCTACACCGTCGGCTCCGGTGATCGTTGCTTCGATGTCACCGTCGAGCGTTGCATGCGCGAGTACCTTCGATAGATCATCGGTAATCTCGACCGGATCGAGTACGGTCTCGCCGCTGTTGCGCCCGGTGAGCGTGTAGGTGATCGACTCGCCCACGGCAACCGGGTTGTCACGCGCCGGGTTCGCGCTCTTCCAGAACGTGTAGCCCGGGGTTGGGTGCTGGGTTTCGACCGTCGGCGGAACGATGGGTGGCTGACCCGGTGGGGTCGCCGTCGACGATGCCCTGTTGTGAATGATCACACCCTCGGTCCCATCGTTGAGCTGTACCGAGTACACCAGCTGCACAGATTCGCCCACTCCCAGCGCACCGGTCCAAGCAAGCGATGTGTCATCAGCGGTCACTGTTCCACCGTCACGGGTGGCCCCCGCGGCGTCAGTGATCGTGACGACGGGGTCACCCATGAGTACGGCATGTTCGAGCACACCCGACAGGTCGTCGGAGATCTCGACCGGGTCGAGCACGGTGAGCCCCGTGTTCGTGCCCGTCAACGTATATGTGATCGCCTCTCCCGGAAGCACAGTTGTGCCCGAAACAGGGTTGCTCGTCTTCGTGAATTCATAGCCGGGCACAGGCTCAAGCGCCAGGTCCAGGGTGAGGTTCGTGAACTCGTCGGTGGTCAGCGGACTGACACTGAGCGAGCCAACGTTGTCACCGATCGGCTCGTGGCCGATAATCTTCGAACCATCGACACTGGCTGACAGTGTAATCGTGCCGGCGCTGCGCACTCGATCACCGTCGTTGATGGCGTGGTGATCGGCGGTCTCGTTGAGGTCGGTGTCTGCGTCTGCCTTTGAGTTCACGGCGGCGGCTGAGTACCCTGCCAACAGACCCCCACTCGCAAACTCGGCCGCGGGAATCACGGCGTAGTAATCACCCTCGGCGAGGTCGTTGAGAATCCAACGCCCGTCCTCGTTCGTAGTGGCCCGGCCTGCGAGTGTGCCCCCGTCGGCTGCACTGTACACCTCAACGGTTACTCCTGCGGGTGCCGCAAGATCGCGAGCTTCATCGAATTTACCGTCACGATCCTGGTCGATCCAGATCAGGTCGCCCAGGCTAAAGCCGAGCACGCGCACGGTCGTCTGGTTTGAGGTGAGAAGCTGGTAACCTTCCTGTTCCCCTGAGAACGTATCGCTAAACGCGGTAAAGCGGTTCGCGTACAGGTCGCCGGGGTCGTTGTCGCGCTGCTCGGTTTCGAAGGTCAGAATCAAGCCCGACTTCTTCGTGTTTGTACCGGTCTCGAGCTTCGTGTCGCCCACAAATTTGAAGGCGGTCACCTGAGTCCAGTCGGCGGGCGCACCCGGCGCACCGAAGTCGGACTCAGCAAACCAGATGCTCGCGTCATCGTCGTTCAGGTTTTGTGGCACATCTTCTGGCGCTACCGAGGTGTAGTACGTGGTGCCGGCTAGTGCGGTTTCACCTCCGAAGTCGGTTGCCGTCACCGGGCCGGTCAGACCGCTGGTACCCGCGAAGTCAGAAGCCGGCGTACGGTTCACGTTTGCCTGGTTCTTGGCGTCACCGTTATACGGGAGCACCTCGATCACGGTTACCGGCAAGATCGACAGATTCTGACTGAAGTTCTTCACCTTCAGGGTGTAAGCCTGCGTATCGTTTTGCAGGTCAAGCGTCTGATCGACGCTCTTCTGCAGCTGCAGCTTGCCGTCCTGTGCGAGGGTGACAGTGTGATCGTCGGCGTGTGCCTTAAGCGGCACGAGCGTATCGCCGGTAATCTTGGCGCTCGACACCAGGGCGGTGCTCGCGGGTGTCAGCGCGTCAGTGTCGGTGTAGATGATGCGTGACGGCAGTTTCTCGTTGGGCGTCACGTCACCGATCAGCCAGGTGAGGGTCGTCGTTCCGTCGGGGTTCACCACAGCGGTCGTGGCGGGTGTACCGCCCCGAGTAAGCGCCGTCATCTCTGCGTTGTACGTGACGTGCTTGGGCAGCGTCTGTGTAACGACAACGTTCTTCACCAATGCGGGTGTGGCCGAATTGGCTGAGACCCCAGCAACCGTCTCCCATATCACCGGTGTACCAGCGAGGGTGCTGCCTGTTGTGTCGAAGTCGGCTGCACCACCGCCCACACCCTCGACCTCGATGGTGCGCAGGTTGAGCTGTGCCATCGCTCGAGTTACGGTCCAGCGGTCCCCGTCGGTGAGCGCTGACTCAGGCTGCGGCTCATACCGCTGAGCGAATGTCGAGTCGGTGAGCTTCAGACTCCAGCCCGGGCTGAGGGTGTCTGTGGTGACCTGGCCATAGTTCGCTGCCACGGTTCCCACAGGGATCGTCTGCCCCGCATTGGGGCCTCCGTTGAACTCGTCTCGCTGCTCAAACGCGCTCATCAGGTACAGGCTCGTGCCAGTCGAAATCTTTGACCCGTCGGCGGCGACGGCACGGATCGCGTTGACGCTGTCGATTCCACCCGCGACCTTGTTGGGGTCACTGTGCCATTCGGTGGCGGTGTCGGCGCAGCGCGCATTGGCCTGGTTCAGCCAGGAGCCCCCGAAGCGGTTGGTACCCGCGTCGAACACCCCGTTGTTGGCGGTGTCGTTACCAAAGTCGAATGCACCGTACTCGATCGTGTAGTGCTGCTGGTTTGGTTCTTGGCTCGACTTGCGGCCCGGCAGTGAACTGTCATGCACATAGGCGTACAGGTCATTCGCGTACTGCGCCGCGTTCGCCTCGCTCATGCCCGTTACCTGGTTGAGCGGTGCAAGCTTCAGAGTTGTGTTGTCGAATACGTCGCACAATCCCGCTTCAGTCCAGGGGGTACCGCCGTTCACAAGCACCACTTGGGACTGGTGCACTTCGCCGGGCTGGATCGTCGCTGCCCCGTCGTGTGAGCCAGTGGATCCCGGGAGCCTGGTGAGTGTATAGCTCCACGGCGTCAAGTGGTCAAGAAAGCTCTTCGAGAACGAGCCAGGTGACATCTGAATCGATGTGGGACCCGCGACGTTGTTGCTGCGCGTGTTGTCTTCCATCAGGTCACACCTGTTGAAGTCACCTCCCACGCGGCGATCCGCACAGAAGCCGGGCTCGTTGTCGTCGCCAAAGTTGCTGACGCCGCTCAGACCCACGGGGTCAAACCCGGTGATCTGGTTGTACGCGTACAACTGACCAATTCCGTCTCCCTCGACGCCGTTCGCACGGTCAACCTGAGTGAGCGGTATGAACACCGCCACCTCATAGCTGGCGACATAGTAGGGGCCAGCGCTCAGGTCAGCTCCACCGTTCAACTTCGTGGGGTAGTGCTTGCCAGACGTATCGATTCCGTCGAAGGTGAGCGTGTACGGACTCGTGTTGTCGTCGGCGGTGCGCTCAAACGCGCACGTGCCCGAGTCGCTCACGCTTGACGCAGAGTTCGTGTCGCCCTTGTTGACACCGCCGAGGATCGCCTCTGTCGTTCCATAGTTCGTGGAGGGACGGCAGGCGACGATTTCGTATTCAAGGTCTTTGACCGCAGACGTTCCCACCTCGGCCTTGCGGTCGAGCTGCGCCCAGAAGTCTTCAGTAGCGGTAACGGGCTGTTGGAATGCTTCTACGCCCTGCTTGCGGTCTGTGGAAATGGTGATCGGGTAGTAGATCTGGCGCCCGGGCACCTTCTCACCATTGATCGTGCGGAAGGTCCAGGTGCTCGAGAACGGTGCGTGCTTTGCGAGGTCATAGCGTGGCTTCGAGGTGATCTCGATCGGGCCTACCGCGACCGGCCCGTCGGGCCGAGCGGTAGCGACGCCCGCGGCGTTCACGCCGTACACACGTGTTACCGAGGTGAAAGTCGAACCGTTGACTGAGTCGGGGCTCGCCCAAACCGCAGTGTCGAGCAGTGTTGCCGCAGTAGCAATGCCTACTTCACCGAGGTTGCAGGTGAGGGTGACGTGGGTGGTACCAGCGGGCGGCGCTGTGCGCTTCTCGATAGGTGTGCCCACCGTGTCATTCGGTGACGAGAACGCCCGAATTTCGCTGGCGGGTGCTGTCCCGTCGCACACCATTGGCACGTTTGTGAAGTTTGCGACTGCTCCGTCGCTGAGCTCAATCGTCTGCTCGAACACCGCCGATGTGAACGCATCGGCGAGCGCCTCCGTGGCGTTTGCGGTGATACTCCAGGTGAACGACGTGACGTCGCCGCTGCGCACCACGTCGTTGTCGGTGCCGGTGTCAGAGCCCGGGCCGTTCTTCGAGTCCCAGGGCGCAGCACCAGTGAACACGGCTTTACCGTCAAGTCCACCTTCTGCGTTGGGGAGCTTCACGTCTAGCTGCCACGTGGGCCACACCAGCGCATCGAGGTTCGCCGGTGCGCTCTCGGCGCTAAACGGCGTGCTACGCGCAACTTGGTTGGCATCGTTGACCGCCGCAAAGGCATTGTCTGCGCTCACCGACTTGTGTACCGCATAGACGTCGCCCGCGACGCCGGTCACGTCTACGGTGACGTGCAGCTGGTCGTCTGCGCAGTGAGCCTTCCAGTCGGTGTCAACTGCGAAGCTCCATGCCCCGTTCGCATCGGTCTGCGTTGACCATCCGCCGTGCTCGGCGTCGAGCGGCGTGGCGCACGCGAGTGTGACCGCGGCCTCTGCCACACCCAGGTCGACCTTACCGGCCGTGCCAGATGCATCAAGTGCGTTGTTTTGTGTCGCGTCGGCATACACAGTACCCGCTACGAGCACCGGTTCCGTCGTGCGCTCAGGCGCTGCCGCGGCGGGTGTCTCGTCTTGTATGAGCGAGAGCCCCGACAGCACCATCACTGCGCACAGTGCAGCGCCCAGGAGGCGCCGCCCCGACGCCCGTTTCTTGCGCGTGGCATGATCGCCACGTCGTCGTGTTACAGAAAGTTCTGACACCCCGAAGTCCTTCTTTCAATGCCGCCCCGCCCGCGCAATCGGGCAGCACTCAAAGAGGCACCCCGGCACACAGGTGGTAGCTGCGTTCCCCAAGCAAGATGTCGTGTTGGCGTGGCGTCGTCAGGTTTCACACCTCACCGTTGCTCAACACGTGCTTTGTAAATAAGCAAACCATAGGCGACACCAATAACCTAAATCGCCACTTTCGTAGTGGGCCGCGGCTACAGGCCCACCCACTCCGACACGCCTGCGACGAAGTGCTGCCGCTTCCAAATGGGTACCTCGTGCTTAATGCGTTCGACGAGACGTTCAATCGCTTCGAATGCCTCGCGCCGGTGCGCCGACGCTGCGGCCGCCACGAGCGCAGCGTCGCCGATCGCGAGCGCTCCCACTCGGTGCACGGCCGCTAAGCGAATACCGGTGCGCGCATGTTCTTCGGCAACGATGCTCGCGAGAAACCGCTCGGCCTCGGGGTGGCACGAATAGTCGAGCGCGCGCACGCTCTCGCCGCCGTCATGATTGCGAATAATGCCGTGAAACATGACGACGGCCCCCGCGTCGGGCCCGTCAACGGCGGCCCGCACCGCCGCCTCATCGATAACCTCGTCGGTGACTCTCGCCAGCTGCTCGCTCATGCATTCCTCTCGATCAGCTCGGGCGCTACCTGCGCAACCTCGAAGATACCGCCCGTCACCACGCGCGCGTGCACGCCACCGCGAGCAAGCAATTGCGCGGCCCGCACCGACCGCGGGTCGCGCGCGCAGTGCACAAAGATCGGCGCGCCCTGCCCCACCGTCTTGATGAGCGCCGCGACGCTCTCGGGCACGGGATCGCCCGCGCCCGCGGCCGCCTCAATCTCACCGAGCGGCACGCCCCACGAGCCTGCGATGCGCGACTCACCCCGCTCCTCGGGCGTGCGCACGTCGATCAGGCAGGGCGCAGCTCCGGATCGCAGCATGCGGGCCAGCTCGGCGGCACTGGTGCGCTCGGGCTGCGCATCTTCGCCCGAGCAGAACAGCTCGTAGTCGATGAGTTCGGTGATCGGGCTCGCCTGCGGGTCTCGGCCGTAGCTGATCTCGCGGGTGCGTGCGGCGAGCGCGTCGTATACGAGAACCCGGCCAATGAGCGGGGCCCCAATGCCCGTGATCACTTTGAGCGCCTCGGTTGCGAGCAGCGAACCGACGGTGCCGCACAGGCCGGGGAGCACACCTCCCACCGCGCAGCTCGGCACCGTGCCTGGGGCGGGCGGCGCCGGAAACAGGTCGCGATAGCCCGGCCCGTATTCGTGCCACGCGACACCAACCTGCCCGTGGTGCTGCAAGATGGCGCCCCACACCAGCGGAATACCGCTGAGCTGCGCCGCATCGTTGGCCAGGTAGCGGGTCGCAAAATTGTCGCTGCCGTCGATGACGAGGTCGTAGCTGTTGAATATCTCGAGGGCGTTGTCTGAGGTGAGACGTAGGGTATGCCGCACCACATTGACCCCCGGGTCGAGGCGGTGCGCGGCCTCTGCCAGGGAGTCGGTTTTGTTGTGCCCGAGGCCCGCGGTCGTGTGTGTTACTTGCCGGTGCAGATTAGAGAGTTCCACGACGTCATCATCGAGAATACCGATCATGCCTGCCCCCGCCCCCACACCGGCGCCGACGAGGTAGGGCACGCTCGCGCTGCCGAGCCCGCCCGCACCGATCACCAGCACGCGGGCATTGGCGAGTCGACGCTGCGCTTCTTCGCTGAATCCGGGGAGCGTAAGCTGCCGCTCAGCGCGAGCACGCTGCGCTGCAGTGAGGGGTGCCCCCAGCGAGGCGGCGGGGCCGGGGCGAGTTGCGGTCATACTGGGATCCTACGCTTCTGCGGCCGCGCCTTGGGGAGTGGATAACATAGCAGCATGTCGCAAATCACTGTTCGATACTTTGCGGCCGCGGCCGAAGCGGCCGGGCTTGAAGAAGAGCCCTGGGCAGCTACGACGCTGGCCGTACTACGCGCGGGCCTTACCGACAAGTACGGCGAGCCCATGGCACAGGTGCTGCGCGCCGGCAGCTTTCTCGTCGACGGCGTCGTGCGTCGCGACGACGGGCTGATCGCAGCTCCAGCAGACGAAACAGGCGCCGCGAGCGGGGTGGGCGCCGCTACGCACCGATCCGGCATCACGGTCGACGTGCTGCCCCCGTTCGCCGGAGGATAGGACAGACATGGCCTGCACGCTAGAGAAGCACCGCGACGAGATTGCCGCGCTGCTGCAGCCGCTGCTCGCGCACGTGCGTGAGAACGCCCCCGAGTCCCTGCACGTTGCCGACCCTGCGCTCGCGGGGCGCGTCACAGCGCGCGAGGTGACGGCCCGGCTGCCGATTCCGGCGTTCACGAACTCCCAGATGGACGGTTACGCGGTGCGCGCGGTCGACCTGGCGGCGGCTTCGAAGCAGTCGCCGGTCACGCTGCCCCTCGGGTACGCGGCGGCAGCGGGTGACCCGCAGCTGTGGCACGCGCCGCGCACCGCCACCCCCGTGATGACGGGGGCGCCGGTGCCGCGGGGCGCCGACACGATTGTGCCCGTCGAAGAAAGCACGAGCGGCGAGTTTGCGCCGCTCACGCGCGCCCCGCGAGGCGGGGCGACCGCAACGAACACCGCCACCGCCGAGTTTCACGCGCTGCCGAGCGGCAGCGCGACGTTTACCGCGCCGAGCCCCGAGGGCCGCTTCGTGCGCCCCGCGGGCGAAGACCTCGCGCACGGAGCGGTTGTAGCAGCTGCCGGCGCAGCGCTCACTCCCACCCGCATCGGTGCGCTCGCTGCGAGCGGCGTGACCGAGGTGGCGGTGCGGCGCAGGCTGCGCGTGCTCGTGTGCGCGACAGGCGACGAGCTTGCGCACCCCGGTGAACCGTGGAACGCAGCGCACATTCCCGACGCGAACGGGCCCATGCTGGCTGCGCTGCTGCGGCAGTACGGCGCAGAGGTCGAGCACACGATCGTGCCCGACGACCCGCAGCTGCTCGCCGAGCGGCTACACATGCACGCTGGTCTCGCCGACCTGATCATCACGATGGGCGGCATCAGCATGGGCGCCTTCGAGGTGGTGCGCGAGGCGCTCGCCCCACTGGGCGGCGAGTTTCACGCGGTCGCGATGCAGCCGGGCGGCCCGCAGGGCTTCGCCCGGGTTCAACTCGCGGGCGTGCCAGACACCCCGGTGCTGTGTTTTCCGGGTAACCCTGTGAGCTCGTTCCTGTCTGCCGAACTGTTTCTCGCGCCCATTCTGCGCGAGTTTGCGGGACTGGCCGAGCCTGAGCCCGGCACGCACCCGCTCGCGCACGACGTCAGCTCCCCCGCCGCGAAACACCAGGTGCGCCGCGGCATGCTCACCCCCGAGGGCACCGTGCAGGTGCTCGCCCCGGGCTCGCACCTCGTGCACGACCTCGCGAACGCCGACGTGCTCGTACAGATTCCCGTGGGCGTGACGCACCTCGCCGCGGGCACCCTCGTAGAAACCTGGAGACTCAATGCCTGACCCGGCTGACCCCGCCGCCCCTGCTGTTCCCGCTGTTCCCCCGCAAGAGTCGCGTCTCACGCACCTGCGCGCAGACGGCAGCGCTCACATGGTCGACGTGAGCGACAAGGCCATCACCAAGCGCACCGCCACGGCCGAGGCGTTGTTCGTCACCCGCGCAGACGTGGTGGCGCAGCTCATGGCGGGTGATCTGCCCAAGGGCGAGGCCCTCGGCACCGCCCGCGTCGCCGGCATTATGGCCGCCAAGCGCACTTGGGAGCTCGTGCCACTGTGCCACCCGCTGCCCATCTCGAAGGTTGCCGTCGACTTCGCCGCCGAGGGCGATTGCGTGCGCGTCACGGCCACGGTTACGACGAAGGGTGTGACCGGAGTCGAGATGGAGGCGCTCACCGCCGCGAGCGTCGCCGCGCTCACCCTCTACGACATGACGAAGGCCGTCGACAAGCACGCCGAGATCACGGGCCTGCGCGTGCTCGCCAAGTCGGGCGGCAAGAGCGGCGACTGGAGCCTTGAGGCGCGAAATGGGGCGGGCGATGCCACGCACGACGCATGATCCGAGTCCCGCCGCTTCACCTGGCGAGCCAGGCACCGCGCCCACTGCCGCGGTGGTTGTCGCGTCGACAAGCGCCGCCGCCGGTGAGGCGCCCGATCGTACGGGCCCCGTGATTGCGCAGTGGCTGCGCGAACGCGGATTCTTGGTTGAGGACCCGATCGTCGTGTCGGACGGGCCGCCGGTGGGCGTAGCGCTCGATAGGCTCCTCAACCCGTTGCTATTGCCCGACGCCGTGGACGACCGCAACCCCTGTCTGGCGCCGAGCGTGATCCTCACTACGGGTGGCACTGGTGTCTCTCCCTCAGATCAGACGCCCGAAGAAACCCGCCCGTACCTCGATGTCGAACTGCCCGGCATTATCGAGGCGATCAGGAGCCGCGGTGCAGCAACTGCGCCGCTCGCGGCCCTCACCCGCGGTGTTGCCGGCTTCGCCCGGACGACTCTGATTGTGAACTTTCCGGGCTCCCCCGGCGGGGTGCGCGACGGGCTCGCGGTGCTCGAGCCGCTGCTTACGCACGCGCTCGCGCAGCGGGCGGGCGGGGGCGCGCACGATGCGCGCCCCCGCATCTAGCCCACTTCGAGGTCGTGAGCGCGAAGCTCAGGCACTTTGGGTGTTAGGCACCCCTTTGGCGGCGCCTGGCGGCCACCAGCAGCGTGGCGCCTGCGAGCAGCAGCGAGACCGTGAGGCCTCCGGCGATCGTTTCTGCACCGCCGGTCGTCGCAAGCGACGGCCCCTGCCGCAACGGTGTTGCGGTGGTTGGTTTCTTATGGTCGGGAGTTGGTTTCTTCGGCGGCACATACGCTTCGACGGTCACTGCGAAGTCGGCGGTGGCGGTGTTCTCGGCCGCATCGACCGCGGCGCAGGTCACCGTGGTGACTCCGGCCATCAGTGTGCTCCCTGACATGGGGGCGCACGAGGGCGCGACCGCGCCGTCCACGAGGTCGTTGGCGCTCGCTACATATGTCACCACTGCGCCAGCCGGGCTGCTCGCGGTGGCGCGCATGTCACTCGGTACAGTAATGATCGGCGCCGTGGTGTCGCGCACGGTTACCTCAAAGTCGCCGGAGGCGATGTTGCCCGCGGCATCGCTCACCTCGCACGTGATCGTCGCCGTGCCGAGAGGGAGCTCGGCACCAGAGGCGGGGGTACATGCGGGGACTAGTGCGCCGTCTACGAGGTCTTCTGCGGTGGCCGTGTAATCGATCGTGGCGCCGCCTGGGCCTTCAGCTTCAATCGACAACGCCCCCGGCAGAGTGAGCGCGGGCTCGGTGGTGTCCTCGATGGTCACCGTGAATGAACCGGTCGCAGAGTTGCCCTGCGCGTCGGTAGCTTCGCAGTTGACGGTCGTATCGCCGAGTGCAAACACGGTGCCAGAGGCCGGCGTGCAGCTCGCGGCCACGGACCCCTCAACAAGATCGCTCGCTGTCACAGTGTACGAGACTTCGGCGCCGTCGGGGCCCTCTGCTTCTGCTGTCACCGAGTCGAGGCCTGCGAGCATCGGGGCGGTCGTGTCGACGAGCGATACTACGAAACTCGCGCTGCCGATGTTGCCGGCGTCGTCTTCGGCTGTGCAGGTCACGGTGGTATCGCCGAGAGGAAAGAGTTCTCCCGAGGCGGGGGTGCAGCTCGTCGGGAGGCTCCCGTCGACGGTGTCGCTCGCGGTTGCCGTAAAGGTGACCACGCTTCCCGCCGCACTCTCTGCCTCGGTTGTGACCGCAGCCGGAGTCGACACGGTCGGCTCTGTCGTGTCACTCACCATGATATGGAATGAACCCGTCGCCGTATTCTGTTGCGAGTCGGTTGCCGTGCACGTGACGGTCGTGTCACCGAGCGCGAACAGCGAGCCAGAGGCGGGCGTGCACGTCGCAGTGAGCGCTCCGTCAACCAGGTCGGCCGCGGTTACGGTGAAGTCGACGGTAGCACCGTCTGCACCCGTCGCTTCAGCGGTGCGGCCGTAGATCCCCAACAGAGTCGGTGCGACACTGTCTTGAACCGTCACCGTGAAGCTCTGAGAACCCGTATTACCGGCAGTGTCGATTGCATCGCAGGTAACCGTGGTGACTCCGAGCGGAAAGGTGGACCCCGAAGCGGGGTTACACGACGGTGTGAGTACACCGTCGACCGCGTCATTGGCGGCCGCGGTGAAATTTACGGCGGCACCACCCGGGCCTGTGGCCTCCGCGCTGATGGGCGCAGGTACGCTAACCACGGGCGCTTCCTCATCACTCACGTGCACTGTGAACGTTGCAGTCGAGCTGTTATTGCGGCTATCGCTTGATGTACAGGTGACAGGCGTCGACCCGAGCGGGAATCGGGAACCGGATGCTGGAGAGCAGCTAACCGGGCGTGCCCCCTCGACGAGGTCTGAAGCTGTGACCCAGTAAGTAACGATGGAGCCACTTGCGTCCTCAGCCACGGCGCGGACCGGCCCTTGGGTGGTGATGCGCGGTCCTGTTGTGTCGATTACGTCCACAGTAAAGCTGCCGGTGCCGACGCTGCCCGCCGCGTCCGTCGCCGTACACGTGACCAGGGTGGAGCCGAAAGGAAACCGCGACCCCGAGGCCGGTGAGCATGTAGGCGTGAGCGCGCCGTCGACGTCGTCTGTGGCCGTCGCGCTATAAGACACGCTGGCGCCCGCGGGCCCTTGCGCCTCGGCGATAACGGGTGATTGCGGTACCGTGACGACCGGCGGGGTCGTGTCGATCACTGGGCCCGCCGAGGGCAGAAGCGTCACCTCAATCGGCGTGATCGTGGAGCTCACATCCACTGAAAAATCACCGAGGTCGCTCGCCCCCAGGCCCGAAACCACCAGGTAGAACGTCTGCTCGGTATAGGGGGCAGGCAGCGCATTGATCGGGGTGGTCATCGGAACCGTCGCACCTGCCCCGCTCCCGTTGATCGAGCCCCAGCAGTTCACATGCGGGCCTTCGGGCAGAAACGCTCCCTGGTACAGGCTGATATTCGCCGCGAATCCCACCGGATTTACGGCGATTGTGAGGTTGGTATCTGCCAAACCGCCCACCTTCACCGCGATCACGCGATAATGCGTCGGAATGCTGCCCACAGCGCAGGGGTTTCCTGCAACCGGGTTCAGGTGGGTGTAGGTCGGGTCGGCGGCGGTGATTGTGCCAGACACCGACCCGGAGTCGGCGCGGGCGCCGGGCACCGCGACAAAGGTCACAATGAGCAGCGCCATGATCGCCGTGCCCGCGAGCAGCACAGCACGACTTTTCCCCCACGAAAGTTTCACATTCTGAATTTTAGACACCGTCAAGAGAGCGATCGATCACTTTTTGTTACGGTTTTGTTGCAATTGCGCTGAGGGCCGGCTGTGGCGGGTGGGCACGGCCTGATCCGGCGCGCGAAAATGGGCAGTGAGACCAATAATCCCCCTCTCGAACACGAGAGGGGGATTATTGTTCACTCACCACAGTGACCGGGGCGAACCCCATTTTCGAGCCTTAGGCCCGAAAGCTATTGCGCGCTACGCCGTGACGTAGGAGTCGGCGACGTTCAACGCCTCGTCGATGATGTCGAGGCCCTTGATCAGGTCTTCCTCTGAGATCACGAGCGGCGGTGCGACCTGCAGACGGTTGCCCGCGGCGAACGGCCACAGGCCCGCGGCCTTGCAGGCTCCGACGACGGCGTTGAACGGGGCCGCGGCCTCACCCGACGCGTTGAACGGTACGAGCGGCTCGCGCGTCTCGCGGTTCTTGACGAGCTCGATCGCCCAGAACAGACCCTTGCCGCGCACCTCACCCACGGAGGGGTGCTTCTCGGCCATCGCCTCGAGACGGGGGCGCACGACGCGCTCACCGAGGTCGCGCACGCGCTCGAGGATCTGCTCTTCTTCGAAGATGTCGAAGGTTGCGACGCCCGCGGCGCAGGCGAGCGGGTGGCCCGAGTAGGTGAGCCCGCCGGGGAACGCCTTCTGATCGAACGTGTTGTGAATCGCCTCGCTAATCACGACGCCACCGAGGGGCACGTAGCCCGAGTTGACGCCCTTCGCGAAGGTCACGAGATCCGGGTTAACCCCGAAGCCCTGGAACGCGAACCACTCGCCGGTGCGGCCGAAGCCTGCCATGACCTCATCGCAGATCATCATGATGCCAAACTCGTCGCACAGCGCGCGCACGCCCTCGAGGTAGCCGGGGGTAGGAATCAAGATGCCGTTGGTGCCGGTGACCGACTCGAGGATGATCGCCGCGATGGTGCTGGCACCCTCGAGCTCGATGGTCGCACGCAAGTGTGCGAGCGCCCGCTCGGTCTCCTGCTCCGGGGTCTCGGCGTAGAACGCCGAACGGTAGGGGTAGGGGCCCGTGAAGTGCACAACGCCCGCGTCGAGCGTGCCGTTGGCCCAGCGGCGCGGTTCACCTGTCAGCGTGATCGCGGTGCCGGTTGAGCCGTGGTACGAGCGGTAGCGTGCGAGCACCTTGTGCTTGCCTGTGTGGTGACGGGCCATGCGCACCGCGTACTCGACCGCGTCGGCGCCACCGTTGGTAAAGAACACCGAACGAGCGCCCTCAAACGAGTGCTCAACGATGCGCTTCGCGAGTTCGCCGCGCACGTCGCTGCCGAGCGCGGGCTGAATCGTCGCGAGGCGGCCCGCCTGCTCTTGAATCGCCTTCACAAGGCCGGGGTGCTGGTGACCCAGGTTGAGGTTGACGAGCTGCGACGAGAAGTCGAGGTACTCGGTGCCGTCGTAGTCCCAGAACCGCACGCCCTCGCCCTTGGCGATGGGCAGCGTGTTGAGCGTGCCCTGCGCCGACCACGAGTGGAAGACGTACTGGCGGTCGTTCTCGCGCACCTCGCGCTGCGCCTCGGTGTCGCCAAAGCTCTGCTCGGCACCGTTCAAGTCTGTGTAATCAGCCATGATGTCTGTTCCGCTCGTCCTAGTGGTTGCTCGGGAAGCCCAGGTCGATCTTGGACTGATCCGGCTCAGGCCAGCGCGTCGTGACGACTTTCGAGCGCGTGTAGAAGTTGATCGACTCGGGGCCGTAGATGTGGGTGTCGCCGAACAGCGAGTCCTTCCAACCACCAAACGAGAACGAGCCCACGGGAACGGGGATCGGCACGTTGATGCCCACCATGCCGGCCTCAACATCGAACTCGAACTGGCGCGCCACGCCACCGTCGCGGGTGAAGATGGCAGTGCCGTTGCCGAACTGGTGCGAATTGATGAGCTCGAGGCCCTCTTCGTAGGTCTCGACGCGCACGACTGCGAGTACGGGGCCAAAGATCTCGTCACGGTACACGTCGCTGTCGGTCTTGACGTGGTCGAGCAGGGTGGGACCTGTGAAGAATCCGTTGCCCTCGAACTTGAAGTCGCGGCCGTCAACGACGACGGTAGCGCCCTGAGCGGCGGCCCCTGCGACGTAGCTGTCAACGCGAGCCTTCGCCTCGGGGGTGATGAGCGGGCCCATGTCGGTGCCCTCGGCTGCGCCGTCGCCGATCTTCAAGTCAGCGATGCGGCTTACGAGCTCAGGGATGATGCGGTCGGCCATGTCATCGCCCACAGCTACGAGCACCGAGACAGCCATGCAGCGCTCGCCTGCTGCGCCGTACGCGGCCGAGATCGCAGCGTCTGCCGTGACCTTGATGTCGGCGTCGGGCATAACGAGCATGTGGTTCTTTGCGCCACCGAGCGCCTGCACGCGCTTGCCGTTGGCGGCCGCACGCTCGTAGATGTACTTTGCGATGGGGGTCGAGCCGACGAACGAGATCGCCTTCACGTCGGGGGCGTCGATCAGGGTATCGACGGCAACCTTGTCACCGTGTACGACATTCAGCACGCCATCGGGCAGGCCGGCTTCGCGGAACAGGTCGGCGATGAACACAGAAGCCGAGGGGTCGCGCTCAGACGGCTTGAGTACCACGGTGTTGCCGCAGGCGATGGCCGAGGCGATCATCCACAGCGGCACCATGATCGGAAAGTTGAAGGGGGTGACGCAGGCGACAACGCCTACGGGCTGCTTGATCGAGTGCACGTCAACGCCGGTCGAAACCTGCTCGTCGCGCTCGCCCTTCAGTACGTTGAGCAGGCCAGCGGCGAACTCGACGTTCTCGAGACCGCGCGAAACCTCGCCCGCGGCGTCTGAGAGTACCTTGCCGTGCTCAGCGGTCACGATCGCCGAGAGCTCGGGGGTGCGCTGCTTGAGCAGCTGGCGCAGGTTGAAGAACACGTTGGCGCGCTTGGTGAGGCTGGTGCGGCGCCAAGCGGGAAGGGCTGCCGCGGCGGCCGCGATTGCTTCTTCAACGGTCGCGACCGATGCGATCGCTACTTCGTGCTGCTCTTCGCCGGTGGCGGGGTTGTAGACCGCCTGGTAGCGCTCTGCTGCGTCGGTCTTTTCGCCGCCGATGACGTGAGGAATGCGAGCCATTCGTGTGCCCTTTCTAACTGGGGTGAGATACTGCGCCGGATCTAACGGGCATACTGTTCGAGGCCGTGCGCCTCGCCACCACCCATGTTGCCACTAGCCTCTGGGCATATCGAGCGACAAACCATCGCAATCTCTGCCCGGTTTCGTACAATGTGTATGTGTCTGATTTCAGTGCTGCGAACGCGCCCACTATTACCGTCGACGACGTGCTCAGGTTTCCTGAGTTACGCGCAGGCAAAGCAGAGATAGTCGCAGGCAGAAAAGGGCTGTCACGCACGCTGCGCTGGGCACACGTCGTGGCGGGGCAGAGCGCGATCTCACTGCTCGAGGGGGGCGAGTTGGTGCTCACCACGGGTGCTGGCTGGCCGGTGACGGGCCCCGCACTAGACGATCTCGCAGCGCAGCTCGTCGCGTCGGGCCCCGCGGGCGTCATACTCGAGCTCGGCGGGCAGTACGACTCAGCCCCGCCAGAGCTCATTGCCGCCTGCGAGCGGGCCGGTATTGCGCTCGCGGTGCTGCACGGCGAGGTGCGATTCGTGCAGATCACGCAGCGCGTGCACCAGCGCGTGCTCGCCGCGCAGACCGAGGCGCTCGAGGCGCGGGCAGCGGTGCACGCGATGCTCACCGAGCTCGGACTCAATCGCAGCCCCATCGACTACGTGATCGAGCGGTTGGCCGAAACGATTCAGGCGCCCGTCGTGCTTGAGGACTCTGCCGGCCGCGTCGTCGCCTGGGCGGGCGGCGGCGCAGGGAGCGCAGGGAGCGCAAACCCCGAGCTGGTGCTGCGCGGCTTCGGCGAGATTGCGCCCGCAGCAACAACAGCCGCAACAACAACCACAGCCACAGCGACAGCCACTTTCACCGACAACACCGATCATGTGCCGGTCGAGGCACAGGGCAAACGCTTTGGCAGGCTTACGGCGCTGCCCGGCCCCGCGCACCCCGCTGGCCGCCGCACCGTGCTCGAGCTCGGCGCATTCGCTCTCGCGCTCGGCAGGCTCGCCGACCCCGAGGGTGATCAGTGGTTGCAGCTGAGCTCAAAGCAGCTGTTCGACACGCTGCTGAGCGGCAGATTTCGGCGCGACGCCGAGGTGGCGGCGCAGCTGCGCGCCGCAGGCCTGCCCATCGATGGGCGCATGTTGCAGGGCGCTACGCTGCGCGGCACGGGTGACTTTGGCGCGCACGAGTCGCTCGAGCGCGCGGTGCTTGAGACCGCGCTCCGGCGCGCGGTCGCCCCCGAGGGCCGTGTGATCTTGGTGCCAGACCCAGACGACCGCTCCCCCAACCCCGCCCTGCTCGCGCTGCTATCGTTTGCGCCAGGCGACCCGCGCGTGCAGATCGCGCAGACCCCACCGCTCGCTACGCGTCTCGCGCACGAGCTCGATATGCTGCTGCCCTCGACGACACCCCGCCCCTGGCGTGCGCACCTGGGCCTCGGAGCCCCCGGCCGCGGGCTACGTTCGCTCATCACGTCGCTCGAGCGCGTGCGCGCCTCGGGTCACCTCGCCCCCACCGCCAAGACCGGCCGAGTCACGGTGCAGCAGGCCGAGCGCCAGGCGCTCGCGTATCTCATGCGCGGGCTCGCCGCGCTGCCCGAAGTGCAGGAGTTTGCGAGTGACACCCTGGGGCCGCTCATCGATCACGACGAAGCCACCGGCCCCGGCCACTCGGGCGACCTCATCACGGTGCTCGAGGCGTACCTCGCGCACCCCACGAACCGCTCGCTCGCAGCCCAGAACGCCCGGCTCTCGCGCTCGGTGTTCTACCAGCGGCTCGCGCTCATCGAAGAGCTGCTCGCGGTCGATCTCGCCGACGGCGGCACGATCGCCACTCTCGCGGTCGCGCTGCACGCGCGCCGCTAGCGGCCGTGGCAGCTTGGAAAGATCCGGATCATGCCGCGCACACCCACGGTCGTCCTGCGGTGACGGAGTCGCTCGCAGGATCCACGCTGCTAGGGCGTCGCGTTCCAGAGCGCCGGGTAGTCGTACCCGAGCCCTGTGACGAGCCTGCGCAGGGCGGGTAGCGACAGCCCGATCACGGCACTCGGGGCACCCTCGATGCGCTCAATGAACGCGCCCGCGAGGCCGTCGATCGCGAAGCCGCCGGCGAGCTCGAGCGGTTCGCCGGTGGCGACGTAGGCCGCGAGCTCGGCGTCGGTGACATCGGCGGCGAGCGTCACGCGCGCCGTATCGACTGCGCCGGCCGCACCGCGCTGCTGCCCGCCTGTGTGGTCGATGAGCCAGTGGCCCGAGTGCAGCGAGCCCGCGCGGCCGCGGTGCGCTTTCGAGCGTTCGAGCGCGACCTCGGGCAGGTGCGGCTTGCCGAGGATCTCGTCGCCGAGCAAGAACATGGAGTCACCGCCGAGCACCAGCCCGTCGATTTCGTGGCCGTGGCGTCGCACGACATCTTCGGCTTTGAGGCGGCCGAGATACTCCGTGAGCTCTGGCGCGGTGAGCGGGCGGCCGAGCTCGGCCTCGCGCTGGGCGACCGCGGCGTCTTCGTCGACCTCGGGTGACAAACAGATCGGTTCGATACCGGCCCCGCGCAGCACCGAAAGGCGGGCGGGCGAAGTGGAGGCGAGATACAAGCGCATAGCCAAAATACTAGCTATTTGCATGTCTGCGTGCGAAGATGCGCGCATGGGCCACCTCATCTATGCAGCAACCACCGAGTACGCCATTGAAGACCGGGCGCTCGCCCATTTGAAGGCTGCTGTCGGCGTGAAGTTGCGGCTCCACGAAACATTTTTCGTGAGTTGGTCGTTTACGCCCGAGCAGGGCAGCGGGCGCGTTTCGCTGTGGTGCGGGCCTTCGATACCAATGATCTTTCGGTTCTCGGGCAGTCGCCCTGTTGAGCTCAACCCCGTGTGGGTCGAGGTCTTGACTGAGCTCGGTAACTCTTCGCGGGGTATCCAGCTGCTCACCGAACACGAGGCCGAGCGGTATCACGCGGCACATCACGGTTAGTCTCGCTCACTGCCCACGCAAGCTGACGCTAACCCTCTCACTTTACGCCTCATATTTGGTGAGAGCCAGGGGGTGGGATTCGCTCCGTTTGAGGCATACTCTGGCGTCACCATGAGGTTTAGCGCCGCGAGGTGCTTGAGATCGAACGGAGGATCGCCATGTTTACACTCAACGACCAAAGTTCATCGGGCGGGGCCCGGCATGCTTCTGACGAGCCGCAGGGTCTGTCAGAAGATTTGGCGCAAGATGAGCCGCTTGAGCCACGTTCTGTTGGAGACGACGCGGCTGCGGCTGCGCGCCCGTCGAAGGAAGCCCCGCATCCCGCGTCTCGCTACGACGCTGGCACAGGGCAGGGCACCCTCTTCAGAATGCCGCAGGGCGATGTCATCGAACACCCCGTGCTTGACGGCGCTACCGAGGGCCGCGCCGCCCAGCGTGCCACAGAGAACCCGTTTAGGGGCCACAGGGACCCTGCGATGGGCGAGTGGAACTACGTGCATCCGCACGATCACGAAGACGAGGTCGCCTACGAGCCCGAGCGCAGGCGCGAACGCGAGGCCGAGGAGGCCGCGCACGCAAACGACCCCGAGCCACGGCACTGGTACAAGTACGACCCGTTTCGTGAGGAGCGCAACCGCGAAAAGGCCGAGGCGCGGGCGCACGAGGAACACGAGGGCCGCGGCCGCGAGGCACACGAGGAGGGCTAGCGCGTTCGCAGCGCGCGGTGCTCATAGGACTCGCGGCGCTTACAGCATTTACGGCGCTTACGGCGTGCGCCGCCGCAGCGTAAGCGCCGCGAGTCCTAGCGCGCCAACGGTTACCGCGGCGATCACGATGAGCGGCGCCCCCAACGTCCAATCGGTGTCGCCCGCTGCCACCGCGTTCACCGCATCGACAACGTAGCTCAGCGGCATCCAATCAGAGATGGCCTGCAGCACGTCTGGCATGGCGTCGCGCGGCAGCAGCAGCCCACCAATGAGGATCTGCGGAAACACGATGAGCGGCATAAACTGCACCGCCTGAAACTCGGTGCGCGCAAACGCGCTCGCGAGCAGCCCCAACCCGGTGCCGAGCAGCGCGTCGAGCACCGCCACGAGCCCCAGTAGCCACACCGACCCCGTCACCTCGAGCCCGCACACGAGCACCGCAAACGCTACCGTGATCGTCGCTTGCAGCGCGGCGACCAGTCCAAATGCGAGTGCGTAACCCACGATGAAGTCGGCCTGTGTAAGCGGCGTCGTCATGAGCCGCTCGAGGGTGCCAGATCGCCGCTCGCGCAGGGTCGTCACACTCGTCACCACGAACATCAAGATGAACGGAAACAGGGCGAGAATGGGGCCGCCATAGTGGTCAAACGCGCCCTTCTGGTCGCTCATCAGCCATGCAAACAGCCCCACGAGCAGGCTCGGCGCGGCCAGCAGCAACGCCACCGACCGGTGGTCGTGCGACAGCTGCCGCAGCACACGCGCGGCGGTCGCGAGAGTGCGCACGGGGCTCATGAGCTGCTCGCTTTCTCAGCGCGCGCAATGACCTCAAGGAATGCTGCCTCTGGGTCGTTCGTGCCGGTCTCCGCGAGCAGATCACTGGGCGAGGAGTCAGACAAAATACGGCCGTCACGCATGAGCAGCAGTCGGTCGCAGCGCAGCGCCTCGTCCATCACGTGGCTGCTCACGAGCAGCGTCACCCCCTCGCTCGCGAGCCCGCGAAACAGGCTCCAGAGCTCGGCCCGCAGCACCGGATCAAGGCCCACCGTTGGCTCGTCGAGTACGATCAGCTCTGGCTCGCCGAGCAGCGCCACAGCGAGCGAGACGCGCCCCTGCTGGCCACCGCTCAGCGTGTGCACGCGGCGGCCCGCCTCGGCACCGAGGCCGACCCGTTCGATCGCACGCTCGGCGGCGCCCGCGCCGAGCCCCTGCACACGGGCAAAGTATCTGAGGTTCTGTACGACTGACAGGTCGTCGTAGACAGACGCCGACTGCGTGGCGTACGCGACCCTCGTGCGCAGCTGCGGGTTGCCGGCCGGGCGCCCCAGCACCGTCAAGTCGCCCCGCACTCGAGCCTGCACCCCTACGATGCTGCGCAAAAGCGTACTCTTGCCACACCCCGAGGGGCCAAGCAATCCGGTGATCTGCCCGACCGGAATACTCAGGTCGAGGCCGTGCAGCACTTCTCGCCCGCCCCGTCGTACGGAGAGGGCCGTGCTCGATATCGCGAAGCCGCCGTGCTTCATGCGCCCATAATAAACCCGCTAGCGCGCGAGCGCGAGGGGGTGCGCGGCCACACGAAAACTGACCGTCCCACACGGGCGCACAACCAGCCAGGCTCTGGGAGAATAGACGCATGGTATCTACCCCGCAGAACTCTGCACTCTCCATCGGCGACACCGTCGAACTCGAGGTCACCGGCATCGCTCACGGCGGTATCTGCGTGGCTCGCCACGACGGTCGCGTCGTCTTTGTCTCTGACGCGATTCCCGGCGAGCGCGTGCGCGCCCTCGTCACCGACGCCAAGAAGAAGTCGTTCGCACGCGCGACGACCGTCGAGGTGCTCGAGGCTTCACCCCACCGCCGCGATCACGTCTGGGCCGAAGCGTCGGTCGATCGCGCTCCCGAGGACCGCGTGGGCGGCGCCGAGTTTGGACACATCAATCTTGACCACCAGCGTGCGCTGAAGGCGCAGGTGCTCACCGACTCGATGCGCCGCTTTGGCGGTATTGAACTCGCCGAGCTGGGCTTCGACCTCGCGCACCCCGAAGAGGGGCGCGTAGAGGCGGCCCCCGGCGATGACGAGCGCAACGGCCTGGGCTACCGCACCCGCGTACGGCTGCACGTTGACGAGGCGACCGGCATGGTCGGGCCCTACGCCGCACGCAGCCGTCGCATCATCGATGTCGAAAGCCTGCCGCTTGCAAACGACGAGATCGGCCAGATCGCGCCGCTCGGCGAAGAAATGCAGGGCGTCGAGTCTGTCGACCTGGTGGCTCCGTCAGGGGACGACCCGCGCATGCTGCTGCGACTGAGCGGCGAGAAGACGCGCTCGGGTGAAGGCGACGCAGTGGGCGAGCTCGTCGAGGAGCGCGGCTTCGTCGTGCGCGCCGGCGGCTTCTGGCAGGTGCACCGCGAGGCCCCTGCCGTGTTGTTTACGGCTGTACGCGACGCGGTGCAGGGTCTCATCGAGCAGGGCGTCTTCGACAATAGCGCCGCGAACCTCGACCTCTACGGCGGCGCGGGCTTGCTCGCGGCTGCCATGCTCGAGGCCGCGGGCCCCACGCTCAAGGTGACCACCGTCGAGGCCGACTCAGGCGCAACCGAAGACGCGGGCGAGAACCTCGCCGACTTTGTGGGCGCGCTCGCGATCACCGCACGCGTTGACCGCTACCTGAGCGAGCTCCTCGCGGCCGCTGCTCCCGTGCGCGGGCGTCTTCGCCGCGGCACCGTGGTGCTCGACCCGCCCCGCTCGGGCGCGGGCGGGGACGTCACTAAGCAGCTGGGCGAGCTCGCCCCCGCCAACATCATCTACGTTGCGTGTGACCCCGTTGCGCTCGCCCGCGACACGAAGACGCTGCTTGACGCCGGCTACAAGCTCACGAGCCTGCGGGCGTTCGACATCTTCCCGCACACGCACCACTTCGAGTCGCTCGCGGTGTTTCAGCGCGCATAGGCCGCGCGGCGGTGCATTGCACCGAGGCCCGCCGGGCTGACGCTTTGGGGCCAAGGGTGGTGGTAATGAGCACGCATTACCACCACTCTTGGCCCCAATAGGTGTAGCGAGCGTGCGGCGGCTCCCGTGCTCGCGGCTACAACGCCCGCGCGGCCACGAGCGCACAGCCGTAGGCGCCCGCCCAATCGCCCAGCTGCGCGGGCACGATCTCGGGCACACGGTGAAACGTGGCACGCTGCCTGGCCGCACGCGCTGCCTCTGTGACGAGCGTGTGTGGTGGCTGCGCAAGCCCGCCACCGATCACAATGCGCCCCGGATCAACGAGCGCACACAGCGTGAGCAGCGCCTCACCGAGGGTGTCGGCCGCGCGGTCAACCACCCCGGCCGCAGCCGCATCGCCCGATGTGTGGGCCGCAAACAGGCCACGCGTACCACCCGTGCCGCCGGCCCGTTCCCAGGCCGCCGTTACGGCAGGGGCGCCCAGCACCGTTTCAAGGCAGCCCGTGTTACCGCACGAGCAGAGCGCACCTGTGGGGTCAACGACGACGTGGCCAAGTTCGCCCGCAAAGCCGTGTGCGCCGCCCGCGACCTCACCCGACACCACATGGGCGCCCGCGATACCGGTGCCCAGGGCGAGCACAAACACGCTCGTCTGGCCGCTACCAGCACCCCACTCGGCCTCGGCGAGCGCCGCCGCCGCGCCGTCATTAACGACCCGCACCGGCACCCCGGTCGCCGCCGCGAGCTGCGGACCCAGGTCGACGCCCGAAAGCTCGGGAATGTTGACACACTGCTCGACCGCACCGCGCTCGGCGTCAACCGTGCCCGGAATCGACACCGCAATCGCTGCCACCGTAAAATCTCGCTGCACTTGTGCGACGATCTCGAGAAGCCCCGCGACGGGAGCGGCATGCGGGGTGGGGGCCCGAAACTGCAGCACCGCGTCGGGTTTACCAACGATTACCGCACCAACCGGTGTCGCAAGCACCTTGACGCTCGAACCGCCCACGTCGAGGCCGAGCACGACGGTGCCGCGCACAGACTCGTGAACCCGGTTGTGGTCCGCCAGCTGTCCGGCGCCGTGCACCGCGCCACCCTGCACCGCGGTCACGCCGCTCGGCCCGTGAGCGCCGCGATCACCGCACGCGCGGTGTCCTCGCAGGTCACTTCGTACCCGCCGACCCCGTCGGCGTCGCTCGACCCCATACTCACGATGGGGCGCTCGACGACGTCGCGCTTCGCCGAAAAGTGCACGGCGTCAACGCCTGCGGCCCACAGCTCGGCCACGTTCTGCGCGTTCACACCGCTGCCCGCCATGACCGCGATGCGGCCCGAAGCCGCCGCCACCATGCGCGCGAGGGTCGCTGCTCCCTCGATCGCGCGGGGCGCTCCCCCAGACGTCAGCACGCGCGCCACGCCCAGATCTGGGCGATCAGCGAGGGCCTGCACGGTCGCGACCGGATCGGGGGTTACGTCGACTACGCGGTGCAGCGAGAGCTGCGCGTCGCCCGCGGCCTCGCGCATGCGCGCAAGGGCCTCGAGGTCGAGTTCGCCCGAGGCGAGCTGGCTGCCCACGACCACGCCGTCGACGCCCGAGCGCACGGCCGCGCGAATGTCTGCGAGGATCACACAGAGCTCGTCATCCGAGTACACAAAGCCGCCCGCGCGCGGGCGAATCAGGGCGTGGACTTCGACCCGGTGCGTAGGCGTAGCGCTCGCACGCGACGCCGCAACGGCTGCCTCGACGAGGCCGGCGCTCGGTGTAATGCCGCCGAGCGCAAGCCCCTGGCACAGCTCGACGCGCGTCGCACCGAGCCTTGCCGCGAGTCGCACCGCGGCCGGGTCTTGGGCGATGATCTCGTACTCAAACGAACGGGTCATGGGAGCCTCACTTGCTCGCAGCGAGCAACGCGGCACGCGATATACGACGCTCGCGCTGCGCGGCCGGATCCGGAACAGGAACCGCAGCCAGCAGTCGCCGGCTGTAGGCGTGCTGCGGATGCAGCAGCACCTCAGCCGACGAGCCCACCTCGACAAGCTCACCCTGCAGCATCACGGCGACGCGGTCAGAGAAGCTCTCGACGACGGCGAGGTCGTGGCTGATGAACAGGCACGCGAAGTTGAACTGCTCCTGCAGCCCCTTGAGCACGTCGAGCACCGCCGCCTGCACCGACACGTCGAGCGCGCTCGTCGGCTCGTCGGCGATGATCAGCTCAGGCTCGAGCGCGATCGCACGCGCCAGGCCGATGCGCTGGCGCTGGCCGCCCGACAGCTCGTGCGGGTACCGCGACGCGTAGTTCGCGGGCAGCTCGACAGCCTCGAGCAGCTCGCCCACCTTTTGGGCGCGGGCGGCGGCAGACATCGGGTGCAGCTTCTTATGCACGATCAGCGGCTCGGCAATCGCCTCACCGATCGACATGCGCGGGTCGAGGCTTGATCCGGGGTCTTGGAAGATCGCGCCGACGCGGCTGCGCAGCGTGCGCTCCTCGCGCCGTCCCAGCTTGCCGCCCAGATCGGTGCCGAGCAGCGACATTGATCCACCCGACAGCGGCAGCAGGCCGAGCGCCGCGCGCCCCAGCGTTGACTTGCCCGAGCCCGACTCGCCCACGAGGCCCACGATCTCGCCGGGGGCGATCGACAGGCTCACATCGGTGAGCGCCTGGAAGCTCTTGCCGCCCCGCTTGTAGGTGACGCACGCGCTCGTGAATTCGAGCGCGGGGGTCACAGCGGGCTCTGATGTGTTCAGTACCGGATCGGTTCCCGCGGCGGCCGCCTCGGGCAGCGCCTCGGGCAGCCTGGGCACGACGCTCAGCAGCTTCTTGGTGTAGTCGTGCTCTGGGTGCATGAGCACCTGCGACACGTCGCCCACCTCGACCATGTCACCACGGAACATCACGGCCACGCGGTCGGCGATGTCGGCGACGACGCCCATGTTGTGGGTGACGAGCAAGAACGCGGTGCCGGTGTCACGCGCGAGCGAGCGAATCAGGTCGAGGATCTCGGCCTGCACGGTCACGTCAAGCGCGGTCGTGGGCTCGTCGGCAATGATCAGCTGCGGACCGCAGGCGAGCGCGATCGCGATGACCACGCGCTGACGCTGGCCGCCCGAAAGCTCGTGCGGGTAGCTCTTGGCGCGAATCGCGGGCTCGGGAATGCCCACCTTGCCCAGCAGCTCGACGGCCTCGTCCCACGCGACCTCGGCGCTCACCTCGCGGTGATTACGAATCGCCTCGGTGATCTGGGCGCCGATGCGCATGCTCGGGTTGAGCGCCGTCATCGGCTCCTGAAACACCATCGAGATCTGCGCGCCGCGCACGCCGTTCATCTCGGACTCGGTGCACGCGAGCAGGTCGCGGCCGTCAAATTCGACGCTGCCGGTGATCTGTGCGGTCTTGGGCAGCAGCTGCAGCACCGCCATCGCGGTGACCGACTTGCCCGAACCTGATTCGCCTACGAGCGCGAGCACTTCGCCCGCGCGCACCGACAGGTCGATGCCCTTCACGGCGTGAACGAGGCCGTCTTCGGTCGTAAAGTCGACCTTGAGGTTTTCGATGTTCAGCAGTGCGCCGCTCATGCGTTGCGTCCCTTCACGTCGAAGAAGTCACGGAGGCCGTCGCCGATGCTGTTGAATGCGCACACGGTGAGCACGATGCAGACGCCGGCGGGGAAGATGAGCCACCAGGCTCCTGAGTAGGTGTAACTCATGCCGCCGGTGAGCATCGCGCCCCAGTCGGTGGCGGGCTTCTGCAGCCCCATACCGAGGAACGAGATGTAGGCGACGAGCAAGATCGCGTCGGCGACCTGGAACGTGGCGTTCACAACGATCGTGCCCACGGCGTTGGGCACGATGTGCTTGCGCACGGCGCGCGCGTGGCTGCCGCCCATGGCGCGCAGCGCCAGCACGTACTCGCGTGACTTGAGCGAGATCGATTCGGCGCGCACGAGGCGGGCGGGCACGAGCCACGAAACGAGGCCGATCACGAGGATCATCAGCGGCACGCTCGGGCGCATCACGGCCGACAGGATCAGCAGCAAGAAAGTCGCGGGGATCGCGATGCCGGCATCAACGATGCGCATCATCACCGAGTCGACCCAGCCGCCCGCGTAACCTGCGACGGCGCCCCAGATCGTGCCGATCAGGGTAGCGAGCACGCCCGCGGCGAGGCCGATGAGAATCGAGACCTGGCCGCCGACCATGAGCCGGCCGAGCACGTCGTAGCCGACGTCATCGGTGCCGAGCAGGTGGCCCTGCTCGCCGGGCTTCAGCATCGCGCTCGTGAGGTCGGTGTGCACCTGATCCGTCTGGTAGAACAGCGGACCCAAGAAGCAGAAGATCAGAAACAGCGCGATCGTGGCGAGGCCAAAGACCGCGAGCTTGTTGCGCATGAAGCGGCGCATGCCGCGTTTGCGCGGCGAAATCGCTGCGGCCTGTGCCGCGGGCGTCGAAGCAGTGGTGGTCATGCTGAGAGCTCTCCTCGCGTGCGGGGATCAAGCAGTGCCTGAATGATGTCGGCGAGCAGCGAACCGATGACCGTGGCGAGCGCGATAATGAGCACGCAGCCCAGCAGCACGGGGTAATCAGAGGTCTGCGCGGACTGCCAGAACAGCAAGCCCATGCCGGGGTAGTTGAAGAGCGACTCGATCACGATCATGCCGCCGAACATGACGGGCAGGTAGTAACCCAGCATCGCGATGACGGGAGTGAGCGAGTTGCGCACGACGTGCTTGGTGACGACGACCGACACGGGCGTGCCTTTGGCGCGCGCGGTACGCACGTAGTCCTCAGAGAGGTTATCGATCGTGGCCGAGCGCATGTAGCGCGAGAACGTGGCGATGATCGCGAGCGACGCGGTGAACACGGGCAGCACGAGCGCCTCGGGCTGCGAGAGCACCGACATGACAGTGTCGCCCTGCGGCGCCTGGGCCGGGAACCAGCCGAGCCACTGCGAGAACACAATCACCAGAATGAGGCCCAGGAAGAACGAGGGCGTCGAGTAGATGATGAAGTTGATCGTCGTGAGCGTGTAGTCGGCCTTCTTGCCGCGGCGCACAGCCTGGAAGATGCCCATGGGAATCGCGACGATGAGGGCGACGATCATCGAGATGAGCGCGAGGATCATGGTCTTGGGCAGACGCATCGCGATCGCTTCGCTCACCGGGCGGTTCAGTTTGAACGAGTCGCCCAGGTCACCCTGCAACAGCTGGGTGAGAAAGTTTAAATATTGCTGCCACAGGGGCAGATCGAATCCGTTCGCTTTATTGAACGCTTCGATCTGCTCCTGTGTGGCCTGCATACCGAGCACACCGGCGGCCGGGCCATTGGGCATGGCGAGGTGGAGCAACGCGAACACAATCAGCGTCACGAGCAAGATCACCAACAGACCCTGCCCTAAACGTTTCAGAAGGTACCTTCCAAAACCCGAACGACTCTTCGTTCGTTTGCTTGCGCTTGGCGCCGCTTCCACCACACTCATGTGTTACTCCGGTTTGCTTACTTCCAGGACCAGCGCTGCGGCAAGAATGACGCGCCCGGATCCTGGTGATCGATATCGAGGCCGTCACGCACCACCGACACCTGGTACACAGGGTTCGGCATCCACATCACGGGCAGGTCCTTTGCGAGGTACGCCGAGTACTTCTTGGCGATCTCGGGGTCGGTTGAGTAGGCCATCTCTTGGATGATCTCTTCAGCCTCGGGGTTGTCGTACTGGCCAGCGTTCCACTTCGTGTCTTTCGCCCACACGCGCACACCGGTGGCGTACGGCTCGAAGTACCAGCTACCGGCCGAACCGAAGAAGGTCAGCTCCCAGTTACAGGTTGAGCCTTCCTTGCACTCCTGCGCGTCAGCGAGCACGCTGTCGAGCGGCTTCGAGTCGATAATCATCTTGACGCCAGCCTTCGCGAGCGACGACTGAATCTCGGCCATCATGTTGTCGGTCTCTTTCGAGCCGTTCTGCGTGGTGACAACGATCTCGGCCTTCTCGCCCTTTGCGATGCCCTCGCCGCACTGCTTCTCGCCGCTGCCGGCGTCCTCGCACACGAGGATCCCGTCCTTACCGGCCTTCCAACCGTGGCTGGTGAACAGCTCGGTCGTCTTCTTCAGGTCGAAGGGGTACGGGTTGTTGTTCTGCTCGTCAGAGAGCAGGTCGCTCGCACCCTCGGTCTGCGGGATCGGGCCGTAGCCGGGCGTTGCCGCGCCGTGCCAGATGACGTCTGAGATCGTCTCTTGGTCAACCGCGTGCTGCAGTGCCTGGCGCACGTACAGCTGCTTGTAGAACGCGCCCTTCTCGGGGTTCGCGAAGTTGTACGGCATGTAGGTGACCGACCAGCCAGTCCACGGCACGACCTTGTAGCCCAGGTCAGTGAACTGCTTCTCGTTGGTCAGCTGAGCGGCCGTGATGTAACCGTAGTCAATGTCGCCCGCGCGCACCACGTTCGTCTCGGCGTCGGCCGAGGTGAAGGGCAAGAACTCGACGTTCTTGATGGAGGGCTTGTCGACACCGGTGTAGGTTTCGCTCGCCTCGAGCTCAACGACGCCAGCGTCAGACCAGCTCTTCACGTTGTACGGGCCCGCGGTCACCTTCCACAGCGGGTTGGTGGCGTAGGTCTTCATGTCCTTCGCCTCTGAGAAGAGGTAGTCGAGCACCTGCTGAGCGCCGGCCTCGTCGCGGTCGTGGTCGCCCACTTCGCCATCGGCGCTGGTCTTGTCCCACGCGTGCTGCGGCATCGGCACCATCATGGTGAGCTGGTTGCCGAGCAAGAACTCTTCGTTGTACACCTTGTCCATGGTGAGCGAGAAGGTCTTATCGTCGATCGTCGTGAACTCAACAACGTTCTCGGGCATCATGCCTGCGGTGTAGCCGCCGGTCTTCTCACCGTTGAAGCGCACCAGGTTGTACCAGAATTCCACGTCGCGCGTGGTCATCGGGGTGCCGTCGCTCCAGTCGAGGTCGTTGAGTGTGACAGTGACGGTTTTGCCGTCTTCTGAGAACTCGTAAGACTTCGCGGCCGAAGCCTTCTCGTCCCAGCCCATGGTGCCGTCGGCGCCGTTGTATTCAAACAGGCGCGGCCACATGGTCGCCTTGATGGCGCTGTTGTGGGTGGCCATCGTGTCGGGTGACGCGATGGGCAAGATCCAGTTCGGGCCGGTGCCGACCTGAAGCGCAAAGCTCACCGAGTCTTTAGTAGCGGCGGCGTCATCGCCCGCCCCCGTTGAACAACCTGTCATAGCGAGCGCGGCGACCGCGAAAGCACCGATCGGTGCCAGCAGTCGACGACGCAGTGTCTGAGTACGCATCGAACCTCCTTGTCAGGGCCCCGCCGAAGGTGAAGTTACTTCACCAGCGAGGCGTACTTTTTATCTTTACTGGAGTAAGTCGAGGGACAAAATCCATTTGGTTACATTTTGATAACGAGATGCCCGCCCGAAGGTGGGCACACGCCCTACTTCAGGTGGGCACACGCCCTACTTAAACAGCGTCGCGGTGAAATCGGGGCTCTCGTCGAAGTTGTCGAACGGAAACATCGGGCGCTCGATGCGGTGGTGCCCGAGGCGCTCGAGGTCCTGGTCAACACCGCCGGGAGTCAGCGCCAGGGTCCAACCGCGCTGCGCGTCATACAGCGTGGGCTCGAGGTAACCAATCTTGGTGACCACGATCTGAGCGGTCGCGGGGTCAAGGCCAATGCGCGTGAAATCGTCGATCGCGTGGTAGGCCTTGCGAAACTCGGTGACGATCGCATAGATGCCACCGACGCGAATCACGGCGATGCCGCCCGCGTCGATGTCGCCCTCGTGCAGACTGTGCAGCACACCGTCAATCTGGGCAGGCCCGTGCGGGCCGTGGTCGACGCCCGCCCCCACTGCGAGCGAAACGCGGTCACCCACGGTGTGCGTGCGCAGGGTCGCCAGGGCCGCAGCGTCGAACACCGAGGCGACGAGCGTGGTCGGCGCGCCCTCAGCGGTGAGCTCGGGCTTCTTCAAGAGCTCGGCGAGGGTCCAGGTCACGTCGCCCGTGCCGCCAGCGCCCGGGTTATCGCCCGAGTCGCTAATGAAGTAGGGGGTGTCGGTAGCGGCAAGGCCGGCCGCGACACCCTCGTCGAGGGTGCCGGGAGGGCCAACGAACTCGAACTCGTCACGCACCGCCCAAAACTCTTCGGCGAGCTCCTTCGCAGCGGCGGCCGCAACGTTAGCATCGTGCCCCATCACGACGACCGTGGCGTGGCAACGGGGCTCGTCGGCCCAGGCGTAGCCGATCCAGATCGAGGCATCGGTGACGCCGTCACGCTCAAGCAGCTCGGGGATCCGGCCGTAGAGGCTCTTTGCGGGCTCGACGCGCGTGCTCGTCTTCTCGCCGGGCAGCAGGATCGGCACACGCACCCAGGCCTTGTGCGGCAGTTCGCCAGTCTCAAGCGCGGTGACGAGGTGACGCAGCGCGCGATCCTTCGTCTCCCACACATCTTCGTGCGGCGCAAGGCGGTAGCAGGTGATGAGGTTGACCTCATTGATCAGCACCGGCGAGACGTTGCCGTGCAGGTCCATGGGCGATGACACGATGACATCGGCGCCGATGACCTCGCGAATCGCTGCGATCAGGTCGCCCTCGGCGTCATCGAGCCCCACAACGCTCATCGCGCCGTGGATATCGAAGTAGAGACCGTCGAGCTTCTGCCCATCTGCCACAAGCTCAGCGAGGCCTGCACAGATGCGCTGCTTGATGGACTCGTACACCTCGGGCAGCACTGCGCCGCCGGGAATCGAGCGGGCGTAGTACACCGGCAGCCACTCAGCCCGGTCGCGCAGCTCGCCGTCGCGAATCGCGGGGTAGCGCAGCACCAGCTCATCACCCGTGAGGCGCTGGAAGTCACGCTCACCGGCGCGGTGCGGCGAGAACGTGCTGGATTCGATTGCCATGCCCGCAATCGCGATGCGGGGGCGTGCCTGTGTTGCAGTCATTCCTTCAGAATACGACAGCTTTCGAAGGAACTCGCGCACTTTGCCAAAATACGCGAGTTACTTGCTCCGAAAATAATCTAAAGTCGCTATTCTTCGATCCGGATCACGCCGCTGCGCGGCGGCGTCACCCTACAGCGCAACCCGATGCCCGTGCACCGCCGCATCGATGCTCTGCTCGGTGAGCAGCCGCTCGGTGAGCTCCCACGCCGCACCACGGGCACTGCCCACCTGGCCCGCGCGTGCAACTGAAATCTCGAGCCGATCGGTCGACATCGGCAGGCACAGCGTAAAGATCGACTGGCGCACGCCCGCCACAAACGCGTCGGCGAGGGCGAGGCTGCCGCCGAGCACGAGCGCGTGCGGGTTGAAGAAGTTGATGATCGTCGACAGCACGGTGCCGAGGCGTGCCCCCGCCTCGCGAAGCGCCCCCATCGCGATGGGATGGGCATCACCAGCCAGGCCCATCACTTCGTCGAGACTCGACACCATGACGCCCTGGGCACGCAGCGTCGCCACGATCGCTGAGCCACTCGCCACCACGTCGAGGCACCCCGACCTGCCGCAGCTGCACAGCACGCTCTCGCCAGCGCTGATCGCAACATGGCTAATGTCGCCCGCGACACCACCAAAACCGCGGTATACCTCGCCGTCAATGACAATACCTGCGCCAATTCCAGTGCCCGCTTTGACGCTGATGAGCTGCTCAGTCACCCCGTCACGCGCGAGATACTCGCCAAGCGCCATCGCGTTCGCGTCGTTCTCGACGAGCACGGGCAATTCGGTGTGCTGTTGCATGAGCGCGCGTACGTTCACACCGTTCCATCCCGGCATGCGAATCGGCGAGATGAGTCGCTCACCGCTCGCATCGACCGGGCCCGGCACGCTGAGCGCGATCCCCTCGAGTGTGCGCGTGTGCTCGGCCGCTAGCTCGTACGCGAGCACTACAGCGCGGGCCACCACTTCGGCGGGGCTCTCCCCCGGTACAAGGGCCGCGCGTGTCTCAGCGACCACAGCGCCGCTGCGGCTCACGAGCGCGAGAATCAATGCGTCCTCGCCCAGGTCAACCCCCACCACCGCGTGGTTGTTTTCGCTCACTTCAACAAGCCGCGGCCTGCGCCCGCCACTCGAGGCGCCACGCCCCGACTCGGCGAGGTAACCCAGCGTCATGAGCTCCTCAACGCGCTGCGCCACCGTCGACGCTGAGAGCCCCGTGACACGCGCGAGGTCGGCTCGCGACCCGGCCCGGCCCCCGCGCACGAGCGCAAACAGCGCGCCGGGGCTCGTCGCATACACCGACGCCATGCTAGCCTCCCACGACGGTGACGACGCCCGTCATTTCAGGGTGCACCGAGCAGTCATACCCGTACTCGCCCTTTTGCTCGAACACGTGAGTGTAGCTGCCCTCGCGCATCAGTTCAGACACGAAGCTGCCGTCGTCGGCTACGACGTCGTGCTCGGCCGAGCCCGCAAATTCCCAGCGCACGGCCTGCCCGGCCTGCACCTGAACCTTGGCCGGCTCAAACTTGTTGTCGATCGCGCGTACGGTGACGGCGGGCCTGGCGCTCTCGTTCGAGGGCACGAGCTCGGGTTTACCGGGGCGCGCGCAGCCGGCAAGCAGCGCCGCGGCCGCAACGCCGAGTACCCCCACGGCACCGCTCAGCACGCGACGACGCGTGAGGCGGGTGGGCACTACAGATTTCGTCAGCTGCATCATCAGCCTGGTTCTCCTCGTGTGTCGGACCGCGACTAGGCCTTGTGCAGTGCGCGCGCCGCGTCGGTGATCGCGCCAGACATCGACGGGTACACCGCAAAGGCCGAAGCCACCTGGTCAACGGTGAGGCGATGCTCGACCGCGAGGGCCAGCGGAAAGATCAGCTCGCTGGCGCGGTGCGATACGACCACGCCGCCGATCACGGTGCCAGACGCCTCCCACGCAAACAGCTTCACGAAGCCGTCGGTGAAACCGATCATTTTGGCGCGCGGGTTGACGCTCAAAGGAATCGTGTGCGACACGGCCTTCGCGACGTCACTGGCGTCTGCGAGCGAGTGTTCGTTCCAGCCGACCGTCGCGATCTCTGGGTATGTGAACACGTTTGCCGCGACGTTGCGCAGGTCAATGGGTCGCACGAAGTCACCCAGCGCGTGCATGATCGCGGTGCGTCCCTGCATCGACGCGACCGATGCGAGCGGAAAGAAGTTGGTGCAGTCACCAGCGGCGTAGATCGACGGCACGGCCGTGCGCGCCACCTTGTTCACCTCGATGTGACCGCTGTCGGTGAGCGTGATGCCCGCTTCCTCGAGCCCCAGATCTTGCGTGTTGGGAATAGATCCGACCGCCATGAGGCAGTGCGAGCCCTCCACCGTGCGGCCATCTGCAAGCTCAACGATGATGCCGTCTGTAGTGCGGGTCACAGTCTCTGCACGCGACTTTGACATCACGTTCATGCCGAGCCGTGTGAACTCGCGTTCAATCACCTTCGCGGCGTCGGGATCCTCGCCGGGCAGCACCTGCTCACGACTCGACACGAGGGTGACCTCGGCGCCGAGCGTGCGGTAAGCGTTGGCAAACTCTGCCCCCGTAACACCCGAGCCGACCACGACCAGGTGCTCAGGGATCGCCTGCAGATCGTACAGCTGCTTCCACGTCAGAATGCGTTCGCCATCGGGCTTCGCGCTGTCAAGCTCGCGCGGGCTGGCGCCCACCGCCACGACAATGGTGTCTGCTTCGATGCGGTCGAAGTCGGTGCCACCAGCGCTCGTCGACACGAGCACAGCGTTCGGGCCGTCGAGTCGCCCTTCGCCCTGCACCACGCGCACACCCGCCTCTTCAAGCGAGTTGAGCATGTCGGTCGACTGCGCCCCCGCCATTGCGAGCAGACGCTTGTTCACGGCGGCAAGATTGACCGCGATCTCGGGGCGCACCGGCTTGCCGTCACCGCCGGGCACGAACGTCTGCACGCCGAGCTTGCCCGAGTCGCGCACCGCTTGCACACCACCCGCGGTGGCGATGAGACTCTTCGAGGGCACCACGTCAGTGAGCACGGCGGCGCCGCCGACTCCTGCGCGTTCGATCAGGGTGACTTCTGCCCCCTGCTGGGCCCCAGCGAGTGCGGCGTCGTAGCCGCCGGGGCCGCCCCCCAGAACCGCGATCCGGTGCTTGCGTTCAAAGGATTTAGCCATGCGGCCAGTCTAGTCGGCGCGCAGCCTGGGGCAGGCATCGCGGCTGCAGCCGGGCCAGCGCTTCTCGAGCCGACACTCGAAGCGCCGCAGAAACGGAGCGATCGCGGTCTCGGCGTACGCAGCGGTGAACACTTGCACCGCACGCGAACCTGCCGCTTCGACCCATAGCCACTCGGCAAACCAGGCGTCGACGGCCGCGGTGAGTGCCGCGCCGGGGCGTTCACCCGGCCGCAGCCAGGTGATGCCGATGCCCTTCGGAGCGACAAGCATTTCGCGCCCCGCAGCTGTCGCGGTCGCGTTCGCGTTCGCCTCGATGAACACCTGTCCGTAGGCGCTCGCGTCGAGCGCGCCCAGCCACTCGCGCAGTTCGGTCAGGTCATCGTCCGTCGCGGCCCCAACCACGGGCGCGAGCTCGGCGGGGTCGTCGATCGGGTCGCCCAACGGATACCCGGCAGAACCATGCGTCGCAGAATCAAACATCATCAACGCCCATCTTAGGCCATCCTTACTTACATCGGAAGAACTCTCGGTGAGCGGTCAGCCAAACGGGCAGCGCAGACGATGCCAAGCATCGTACGACCCGGTGAGCGGGACTCCTGTACGCGCCCGGGCATATGGAATGCGCCTATGATCGACGCCAGGGGTACCGAGCACGGTCGAGCGCGAAGCGGTCGACCCTGTCGAACCCCGCGCGCACCAAGCGCGACAACGACGTTGGAAGGACTGCCGCACAGATGACGATGACTGACGCGCCACACTCGCGCCTCCCGCATTCCGCCAGCACGGGCGACGCGCTGCCACAGGCCAAGCCAACTCAGGTGATTACTGCGCCGTTACACGCGGCAGTTGACGCCGCCGCAGCGACACCCGCCGCTACGCTCGAGCGAGATCCGGGCATGCCCGCGAGCACCTGGCGGCTGCGCAGTGACGCGTGGGAGTACCTGCGGTTCGCGGTAAAGCGGCTCGCGCTCGCGGGCGAGGGCGAAGACGCGCTCGCCCAAGACGGTGAGGTGCAGCGGTCGCTGCGCGCCCTCGAAACGATCGAAATGTACTGGGCCGGGTTTGGCCAGCGCTATGTCGCGGCGATCGGCGAACTACTAGAAGCCGGCGATTACAAGACCGCTCTCGACCGCATCGGTCGGGTCGTTAATCGGCTGCGCGCCGAGGTCGATGACGAGCCGCGCGAAGAGTTCTTAGACGCCGACGAGCGGGCCGAACGCGTAGGCGACGCCGACAAACGCCCGAGATTCGAAGTGCTCGTCGTCGATGAGACCACCGAGGCCGAGCGCGACACGATGCGCGCCGAAGGAGGCCGGTTGCGGTCACCGGCCGACGCGTTCATCTACGATTACGTCATCGTCCCGTCGGCCGACGACGCGGTCGCCGCGATCCTCACGAACCCCAATATTCTCGCGGTCGTCGTGCGCCCCGGGTTCACCGAGCGCACTCGCCAGCGGCTGAGCCGCGACCTCTCTGAATCAATCGAGCTCGCGCGCGCAGAGATCGCCCCGGGCCTGGCACCCGAACGTGCGTCGCTCGCGAGCGTGCAGCGCGTGCTCGGCCTCGCCGACACGCTCATCGCGCTGCGCCCCGAACTCGACCTGTACCTCATGGCGGGCGCCCACATCGAGGAGCTCGCGGGCGCCACCACGCGCCGCTTCCGGCGCGTGTTTCGACGCGAAGATCAGCTCGAGCTGCATCTCACACTGCTGCGCCGCGTATCGCACCTCTACGACACACCGTTCTTCACCGCGATTCAGGATCACGCGCGCAGGCCCGTGGGCGTGTTCCACGCGCTACCGGTTGCGCGCGGCGGCTCGGTGATCTCTTCGAAGTGGATACGCGACCTCGGTGACTTCTACGGGCTCAACCTGCTGCTCGCCGAGACAAGTGCCACGTCTGGTGGGCTCGACTCACTGCTCGCGCCCGTGCACACGCTCAAGAAGGCACAAGACCTGGCGGCGCGGGCCTACGGCGCGAAGCACACGTTCTTTGTCACAAACGGCACCTCGACCGCGAACAAGATCGTGCACCAGGCCCTCGTCTCCCCCAACGAAGTGGTGATGGTCGATCGCAACTGTCACAAGTCGCACCACCACGCGGTGATGCTCACGGGCGCGCGCCCCGCCTACCTCGAGGCGTACCCGCTCAACGAGTTTGCGTTCTACGGCGCCGTGCCCATCGACCGCATCAAGCAGATGCTGCTCGACTACCGTGCCGCCGGCCGGCTCGACGAGGTGCGCATGCTCACGCTCACCAACAGCACGTTCGACGGCATCGTCTACGACCCCGAGCGGGTGATGGCCGAGTGCCTCGCCATCAAACCCGACCTGGTGTTCTTGTGGGACGAGGCGTGGTTTGCGTTTGGCGCGTTTCACCCCGTCACCAGGCGCCGCACGGCGATGGCATCTGCGAAGCGTCTCGAGCAGCAGCTCGCCACCTCGGCGCACGAGGCGGCCTATCGCGCACAGCAGGCGCGCCTGTTTGACGAGAACGGAAACCCTGCGCCCGATGCCAACTGGTTAAGTGAGCGGCTCATCCCCTCACCCGACGCGCGGATTCGTGTCTACGCCACGCAGTCCACCCACAAGACGCTCACCGCACTGCGCCAGGGCTCGATGATTCACGTGTACGACCAAGACTGGGGCCGCGAAGCCGAAGAGCCGTTCCATGAGGCGTACATGACGCACACCTCAACATCACCGAACTACCAGATTCTTGCATCGCTCGATATTGGCCGCCGGCAGGTTGAGCTCGAGGGATACGATCTCGTGCAGCAGCAGCTCGACCTCGCGACGAGCCTGTCGCAGGCGATCAGCCGTCACCCGCTCTTGCGTCGCACGTTTAGGGTATTGACCGCCCACGATCTGATCCCTGAAGCGCACCGCCAGGTGGGCCGTCCCATGCCGCTGCGCGACGGACTATCGACCATGTGGGAAGCCTGGTGCACCGACGAGTTCGTCATCGACCCCAGCCGCATCACCATCGAGATCAGTCGCACGGGCGTCGACGGTGACACGTTCAAGCACGAGCACCTCATGGATCGCTACGGCATTCAGGTCAACAAGACGAGCCGCAACACCGCCCTCTTCATGACCAACATCGGCACCTCTCGCAGCGCAATCGCGTACCTCATTGAGGTGCTCGTGAAGCTCGCCGAGAAGTTCGAGGACGAGCGCGAGCAGCGTGACCCCGATCTCACGCGCGCGATCACCGCCGCGATCGATCTGCCCATGCCACCACTGCCCGATTTCAGCTCGTTCTCTGACCACTACTCGACCGACGGCCAGCTGCCCGATGGTGACATGCGGGCCGCGTTCTATCGCGGCCAGCGGCGCAAGAATATTGAGCATGTGCTGCCGGATCAGTTGCGCGCCCGCGTTGCCGCCGGTGAAAAGCCTGTCTCCGCGGGCTTTGTGACGCCTTACCCACCCGGGTTCCCTGTGCTCGTGCCCGGTCAAGTAATCACGGCCGAGATTCTCGCGTTCATGCGGGTGCTCGATACCCGCGAGATTCACGGGTACGACCCGGTGCGCGGTTACCGCGTGCTGCTCGAGGAGTAGGAGTAGCGCGACGGACGGCGGCTTCAGATCTCCGCTTAAGACGGGGGCGTCGCGGCAGGGGTGGGGCGGCCGCCCGTCAGGTCTGCGCGAATCCTCCACGTCACCCTGCGCGCCCCCACCACGTCAACCCGCGCGCAGCCCACCACGTCATCCTGCGCGACGAAGGAGACGCAGGATCCACCCCACCTAGATTCTGCGAGTCGCAAGCTCCCGCAGAATGACCGAGTCGGAGATTCAACGGCTACGTACCTTCGTACTACCTCGCTCCAAAAAGCCAGCAGATCGTCTGCTGCAGTAACCTTGGCGCCGCTAGTAGGCTGAACCCGGTGCGCCGGGCGCAAGACGCGCACTACAAACAACGAGGTTTGAGGAGACAGCATTGGGCGCACACATCGAATCAGTCGACGTCGTGGTCATCGGAGCCGGGTTTGCGGGGCTCACCGCGGCGCGCGAGCTCGGGCAAGCGGGGCTCAAGGTGCTCACGCTCGAGGCGCGCGACCGCATCGGTGGCCGCACCTGGACCGATTACCGTCTCGGCCACGACCTCGAGATGGGTGCCAACTGGATCCACTGGGTGCAACCTCACGTGTGGGCCGAAGCGACCCGCTACAACCGTGAGATCACGCGCAGCCCGGCCGCCGATGAGGCGTACTGGCACGGCCCCGACGGCACCCCGCGCAAGGGTACCCTCGCTGAGTTCATGGCGCTCATCGAAGACGGTCAGCAGCGCATCATTGACGACGTGCGCACCGCGATTCCGCGCGGCGTGGAGCCGACGGTCGGCACGATCCGGCAGCTCGATCACCTGAGCATTCAAGATCGCTTCGATGAGATCGGCCTTGACCCTGAGGCGCGGGCGGCAAACGAGTCGGTGTGGGTGGGGCACGTGAACGCGCCGCTCGCCGAGACCGGACTGTCGAGCGCACTGCGCTGGGTCGCGGCGACCGGCGGCCACTGGCAGCTGATGCACGAGGCGTCGGCAACGTACCGCGTCGTAGACGGGATGCGTGGCTTCACCGACGCGATCGCACACGATGTGCCCGGCGAGATCCAGCTCGGTACGCGGGTGATTTCGGTGACGCAGGAGTCCTCCGAGCTGGGCAGCGAGGCCGTCGTGGTGACTGCAGACGGCGGCCTGATCCGGGCCAAGAAAGTAGTGAGCACGCTGCCCGTCAACGCGATCTCGGGCATTGAGTGGAGCCCCGCGCTGCCCGCGGCCTGGCAGCGGCAAAGCAGCGAGACCGTCGCGTCCCAGGGCACGAAGGTGTGGCTGCGCGCCGAGGGCCACGTGCCGAGATTCTTTGCGTACGCCAGCCAGAGCGACCCGCTCTCGGTGCTCAAGGCCGAGTTCTACTGCAGCGACGAGGCGGGCGACTACACGATTCTGGTCGGCTTCGGCCCCGACCACACGCGCATTGACCAGGACGATCTGGCCGGCGTGCAGGCCGCGGTTGACCGGTTCAGGCCGGGCCTCACGATCACAGAGGTGACCGCGCACGACTGGATGACGGACCCGCTCGCGCGAAACACCTGGATGACTCACCGACCGGGCCAGCTCACCCGCGATCTCGAAGAACTGCGCGAAGCGGCGGGCCACGTGCACTTCGCCACGACCGACAACGCGAACCTGTGGGGCGGGTTCATTGACGGCGCGATCGAGAGCGGCCTGCGCGAGGCCCGCCGCGTCATCGACGCGCTGCAGTAACTCTTCACGACGCCACGCAGATGCCCCAGTTTGTTTGCTTTAGAACACTCCAAAACAAACAAACTGGGGCATCTAAATTCCGATACGGCGGCACACTCGATTTGTTCAAACTCGATTCGTGCGTGCGCTGAGCCTAAAGAGTCGTACCTTGCGGTCATCAGAGATTCGCGTGGAGATGCTCTACGAAGGTGCGAATAGGCTTGTACGCCGGCGCGCTCCACGGGCTGACGGGAATAAACATGACGGTGTCGCGCGTGCGCAGATAGTCGTCGATGTCGAATCGCACTGTCCGCTGGGGGTCATGCTCCGCCCCCTCGATCGCCAAAAGGCAGACACCATGAGTCACACGAACAAAGTTCTTGACCACGATTGTGATTGTCGATGTTGATTCCTGTGTGACCAGTATCTTGCCACCCAAGGAAGCACCCAATTCAGATGCATCGGCGACGATCTGCATGATCTGCTTGTGGGACTTCGTCGTTCCCCTCACAAAGCTCAGCGCATTCATTTTTTCATCAATGCCGGCCATGTCATTCCCCTTCTGCCTTGCGCTGTTCGATGCGCTGTTCAACATTGCTGCGTTTGGCCGCCTGCACCATCTTCTGCCCAACAAACGCGCCCACCGAGCCCACTACAAGCAAGCCCAAGACGAAAGGAAGTTCGCTGGGGTAGTACCCAATAATCACGGCCCATGCGAGGCCCCAAAGTAGCAGCGCTACCCCACACCACATGATCAGGTACCCGGGTATCAGGGATTTTGTGTTCATGATTTCCTTCTCCAATGTGTTGAATGTGTTGTAAGAATTCGTCTCGTGGCCTCCTGAGTCACAAGACGTCTAAAACGAGGAGCCGTTGACAATCTGCGACGGTCAGTGTTTCCCTCACGGCAACCGCGCTGTAGCTGTTGACCACGGACTGGAGCGATGCGTCAGTGTGCATGTCGCGTATACGCCTGACTCCTCCCAGGCTTGCGGCAATGCCAGCGAGACGACGCAACAGATCCGCAACCTTAATCGATACATAAGATCGGCCATGATCACGATCGATTCGTCGCATGCGAGCCGGAGTCAGCCCGTCCACGGGCCAGCTCACAAGCAAGGTTCCACCCGGCCGAGTCGCCCTGGTTGCTCGCTCGAGTACGCGCTTCGGCTCGGTATGCAGATGCAGCACGTTGGTCACCACCGTGACGTCTGCGGCGTCGTCCTGCAGCGAGATGGTTGCGATGTCGCCCATGGTGGCTTCGTCGACCCGGCCAAACACAACCGCCCGTCTCAGCATCGCCGCTGAAGAATCGACGCCGACGACTCGTGTTCCTGGTACTCGAATGCCTGCAGATACTGCGCCTGTGCCGCAACCGAGGTCGAGGACGACGGCAGCACCGCGCGCCCTCGACGCGACTGCACGCCGCATGCTGTCGAGCACCGGTCCGCCACATGCGTGATCATACATTTGCGCATACAGCGTCCAGAACAGGTGTGCCCTGGTTACCAGATAACCCATTTTTCGCCTGGCAATACTAGATAGGCACCGTACCCCAGAACGAGCAACTCGAGGTACCAAATATTAGGTGTGATGACGAACAAGATGATCGCGACAATGACGAGTACAACACCGTACACACGCACGAGCACGTTGCCAGTTGCCTCAGCGACACGCTCCACACTGTCTACCGCAGCACCGGCTTTGCCACCGCGATCTGAGATCTCACTCCAGATCCAACCGATGCCGAAAATTCCCGCGATGACGATAATTCCCCACATCCATTCGGGCATGATCCGTCACCTCAGCCGTCAATGTTTCGGATCGGATCAGAGTCTGAGCCCACGGTGCTGCAGTACAGTTTCGCGGACTGCTGGAAAAGAATGACCTTGCCATTGGCCGGGTCTGAATCGCCCTTCTCGTTCTGGAAGTTTCGGATCACCTGCTTTTGATCGTCTGATCCCATTGCAAGATACTCACTGCAAGTTGTGTCGCCGCCGCCGACAGCAGAACCGCTGCAGCCTGCGAGCGTCAGTCCCAGCGCCGCTGCAAACAGGATCCCCATTGCCCGTGCACCAGTTGAAACAGCCATGTCAAAGTCCTTTCCCCTAGTGGGAGCCTCTGTACGTTGACCACCCACAAATTAGATTCAGTTCGAGCCGTTGTAGTTCTTCACGGCTCATCCTCAGCTAAGCAAGCAGAAGCATCCCATGGGTGTGCTTCGTGATCGAAGTAGTGGTTTCAGGAAATTCCGAACAAGAATCCCCCACCCGGGCGCGCTACGCATCGCGTTACGCCCGGGTGGGGGAGCTCACACGTCTCAAATGATTTGGGGGCACTTCACGCAAATAAGGCGTTGTTACTGTGTAGCGCTCGCAAGCCCATTTTGGTCGGCCGTAAAACAGACTCCGCCTGTCTCAACATCGGTGTTGGGAAACTTCTGAATGTCGTCGATTACACCGCTCGCAACGTCATAGCGCTGCATCTCGGTGGCACACGCTTCTTGGTTGACCGCGAGATAGAACATCGCTGTGCCATCACCGTAGCCTGGGTACCCGTGCTCCTTACTCCACACTTCGGTTGCTCGCACCGCGTCCACTCCCACTACCCTGCTGTCTTGTGCCACATTGGTGTTCAGCACGCCATCGAGTAGCACGGCAACAACTCCGTGATCTGAACGACCAGCGATAGAGGCTGTGTGCTCCCCTCCACGAAGAATCCTGGTGCGAGACAGTTCCTGCGGGTCCGCTGTCGCGCTAATCCCCAGCACATAGGTCACGAACTCGTCCTCGGTGTATCCGCGATAGTGCATGGTGTGCGTCGCCTGCACCACCCCAACGAATAAAGGCTCATCGCCGTCATAGGTGTAGGAGTACTGTTCAGCCGTGATCTTGTAGTTGTCGCGATCAGGTAGTGCTACGAGGTCCGGCCCGGTGCCGAGTAATTGGTTCGCGTCAAGCCTGGCAATCGTGCCATCAGGCAGTTTCACATCACCAGAGCCAGTCATGCCAAAATCGGTGCTCACGCGCTCAGGCAGTTCAAAAGGCCCTACTGCTGCCCATTCCGTGGTCGTGCTGGCGTTCGATTCCACCTCACCGGGTTGGTTGTCTGCACATCCTGCAAGCAGCAACGCACCGGTCGCGAATAACGCGGCCAGTGCGAGCGTTGATCGGGGCCGGCCAGTTACTAGATGCATAGCTGCGGCCCAAGCTCTTCGGTCTTCCCGTCCACCATGATGGTTGCCAGACCGCAAATTCGTGCTGCCGTGTCTGGTTCAATAATCATTGGAGTGTACAGCGATTGCAGCCCAATGTCAGTGCGTGATTGAGCTCTCGTGCTTTGCGGATCGTCAAGCGGCCAGACGCGCATGGACATCGTATTTCCATCAGTTTCGCCGTCGTATCTCGTTACCCGCCCCCACACCGCCATGCAGTCGTTCGAATACATCAGCTGCACGTGCACCTGATTGTCGAGTCTTGCTTCAGAGGCTGCGATGACGGCATCGTCACGGCACGAGGTGAGCATCGGGTCGATCCCGTTGGCCGGTTCAGAAAGATGTCGGCCACCCTCGGCCAGAGCAGGTTCGCTGGCACCAAACCCGTTCATCGTGACGACCGTGCCGAATACTCCTAACACTGCGGCAACCGCGGCAATAAGGGCTGTCTGAAGGAGTGAGAACCGGCGTGACCGATCCATTGATTCTGGCGCAGGATCTAGAACCGTGCTTCGTGGCGCGAGTGCGTTTCTTCGGCTTCTCCACGTCTTTGGGTCGCCGCCGAACAAGCCGACGAGCTTGAGGACGGTGTTCTCTGTCGGAAGCGACTTGCCAGAAAGCGCGACTGAAATCACGCTCTTAGAGACTCCGGTCTGGTTGCTAATTGCCGCGAGCGTTGGGTTGCCCGCTGCAGTCTTGAGGTCTCGCAACCCCTCCGCGAACGCCTCTACCGTGTCGACGGGTTCCCCTAGATTGGCGCCGGACTGCGGCGCAGTCGAATTCGACATTCATCCTCCCCATGACGAGTTCAAAACCTCGAACGCTTGTGTTCGGCTATCAAAACACGATGTTTTGCCTACTTGAGCAACCATATATTGATCCAAGAAAGCGAATGCCGTTGCCAGGGATATTCCAGTCGTTGCCCTGGAGTTTTGGCACCAATACAAGGATCCCGATATTTCGTTCGATGGCCGAACGAACCTCCTTGCGTAAGTTTTGTCGAGAGCGGCCTGCGCGAGGCCCGCCGATAGGTAGCCGCTCACAGATGGGACAGTTTGTACGCGTCAGAAGGGTCTAAAGCGCACAAACTGTCCCATCTGTTGCGTGGAGTGGCACAAGCGGCCACGGGCCGTCGCGCGGCCCACCCGATCCGATCAGGAGCGGTCCGACTACTGCGCGTGCACCACGCGGCCGTCGACCACCGTCAACACGAACGGAATCTCAGGCAGCTCGTCTGTCGAGGCCTCGACCGGGTCGCTCCCCCACACCGTGAGGTCGCCCACCGCTCCCACCTCGAGTACGCCGCGGTCTGAGAATCCTCGAGCCAGCGCGGGCCACAGCGTGTACGCAAAGAGGGCTTCTTCGCCGGTGAGGCACTGATCCGGCTCGAACACATGGGCCGCAGAGTTACCGGGCGTGTGCCGCCCACGCGCCCAGGCCATACCGAGCCGGGGGTCGTACTGCGCGACCGGCCAGTCAGAGCCGAGGGTCACAGTGACGCCCGCGTTGAGCACGTCGCGCACGCGGTAGCCGGTGGCGGCGCGCTCTCCCAGGCGCTTCGCCCAGGGGTCGCTGTCGTCGGCCGCGCGCCACTGCATGTGCAGCGGCTGCATCGACGCGGTGACGCGGCTCGATGAAGCTCCGCCAAAGCCGCGCAGCTGCTCAATGTCTGAGTCAGAGAGCACCTCGAGGTGCTCGATCGAGTGTGCGGGGAGGCCCGGCCTAGCGGGTAGTGCGCCGTAGACGTCGAGCACGCGGCTCACCGCGTAGTCGCCCACGGCGTGCGTCGCGATCAGCATGCCAGCGTCGTGGTAGGCGCGCACGACCTCTTCGAACCTCGCCCACGACGGCCAAAACGCGGCGCGGCCGTCGCCGCATGCGTCGGCCTCGTGCAGCCAGGCGGTGCCCGTGTCGATCACGCCGTCGCTAAACAGTTTGATTGCATTCTGGTCCCAGAGCCGCCCGGCCGTGCCACGGGCGGCAATGCGAGCAGCCACGTGAATGTCGGTGTCACCGACGGCGTGCCAGTGGTGCACGGTGAGGCGTTGGTCGAGCTCGCCACGCGATTCGAGCTCGGCAAGCAAGGTAGCGGTCGCGGGCTTACCATCCATGACGGCGCCGCCGGTGAGGCCAACAGCGGCGAGAGAGCGCAGCATGTCGCGCAGCGCATCGCGCTCGTCGTCGTGGGAGCGCGTGGGCGCCGCCGCAAACAGCAGGTTGTAGGCGCTCGGCTCGCGCAGCATGCCCGTGGGCTTGCCCTCGGAGTCGACCACGATCTCGCTCGCGTCGGCAAACTCGCGCGTGCCCGTAATACCGGCCGCCGCGAGCGCCGGGCCCGTGCCCAGCGCGGTGTGCAGGTCGTAGCAGATGAGCGCGACGGCCCGGCCCGGGGCGGCGCTTTCGATCAGGTCGCCGCGCATGCCGGTTTCTTCGAACGGCGCGTAATCAAGGTTCCAGCCGCGAAGCCAGGCACCCTCGGGCAGCCGCTCGTGCTCTGCGGCGAGCGCCTCGCGCAGCTGCTCGATGGTGACGAGCCCGGCGAGGTCGATGCCCGCGGTGACGTCTGCCGCCCAGTGCGGGTGGGTGTGTGAGTCGAAGAGGCCGGGGGTGACAGTCGCGCCCGCGACGTCTCGCACCTCAATGCCGAAGGCGGCGGCGCGCTCACGCACCTCGTCATCGCTGCCGATGAGGGTGATGCGACCGCCCTCTACGAGCAGCGCGGTGGCGTCGCATGCGCGCCCCAGGTGGGCGTTGCTGCGCAGGTTTGCGCCGGTGATGGCGAGCGAGCCGCCCGCGGCGGCGAGCTCGGCGCCACTACCCGCGGCGGTATCGATGTCGTTGCCGTTCAAGGTCATCAGCTGCTCCTCGTGTGTCTGGTGGTCTCAGTGCCGGCCAATGGCGCTGTAGCCGGTACGGGTGGTCACGCCCCGAAACCGTGCCGGGTTCCAGTGGCGCTGAAACTCGGGGTCGCCCGCGCCGCCCTCAACGAGGTCGGTGAGATACTGCCCCATAAACGCAGCGTACTTGAACCCCTCGCCCGAGTCACCGCAGGCGAGCACAACGTTCGAATGCACGCGGCCGACGACGAAGTCGCCGTCGCCCGAGTCCGTCCACGTGCACACCTGTGTGGCGAGCACGTACGGTTCAATCGCGGTGAGATCACGCGCGACGCGCGCGCGGATGATCTCGGTGCGCTCTGGCACCGCGGCGCGGTCGAGGTCTTCACCCAGCGTGCCGCCCGCGAGCGGCCGCAGCGGCTGGTCGAGGCCGACCTTGTACCCGCGCTCTGCGTCTGGCATCGCGTAGATGCCCGGCGCGTCACCGATCGGGCAGTCCACGAGCCCCGGCAGCGCCGGCGCGGGCCACTCGGGCGGCTGCGCGGCGGGCGACCCCAGGTGCACCACCTGTTCGATGTAGGGCGTGAGCGGCAGCTCGAGGCCCAGCCCCGGTAGCAGCTCGCGCGTGCCGGGGCCCGCGGCGACGAGCACCTGCTCGGCCTCGAGCACTTCGCCGCCCGCGATCTGCACGCGCGCGGCGCGCGGCGCGGTCCCTGCAGCATGATCCGGATCAATGCCGGTCACCCGTGTCGCGGGCCGGTAGTCGCCGCCCGCAGCGATGAACGCGGCGAGCGCGCCCGCAAGCAGCCTGTCGGCGTGCACGACCCCTGCCTGTTCGACCCACAGGGCCGGGCGCCCGTCTGGGCGCAGGCCGGGAAACGCGTCGCCCACCTGGGCGGGGGCGAGGCGTTCGACCGGCTGGCCGATTGACGCGAGCGCCGCCGCGACCGCTGGCAGTGATTCGTCGTCACGCCACACGAGTCCGGTCGTGCTGTGGATGGAGGCACCGAGGCGCTCACCCAACCGCTCCATGGCGGTGCGTGTGGCGATCATGCCACGCGCCCGCCACGCTTGCGTGTCGGCGAGCCGCCACAGGCGTGAGCTGCCGCCGCTTGACGCGTACGGGCTGCCGGGTGCGAAGCGTTCGATGAGGGTGACGTGCCAGCCACGGTCTTGGAGTTCGAGGGCGGCCGGGAGCCCCCAGGCCCCCGCGCCCACGACGATCGCTCGAGAGTGCGTCATGTTGACTTCGGTTTAGTCCTGGATCGTCGTGTAGTGCTTGCGCAACGGTTCGGTGACGTGCCAGGTGCCCTCCCAGCCCGACGGCATCACCATGATGTCGCCTGGGCCAAACTCGATATCTGCCTCGCCCGCCACCTCGACGGTGACACGGCCCGAGAGGATCGTGCAGATCTCGGTGTAGCCCTCGCGGTGCGCGGTGAAGCTGCCCGTGGTGCACTCCCAGAGGCCCGTGTCGATATTGCCGGCTTGCCACACGCTCGTGCCAGCCTCGGTGAGGCCCGCGGTCGTGGCCGTGGGTTTAGGCGCGTGCGGGCCGAGGTCTTGCGCTGCGGTGTCGTGGGCTCCGATGGTGGGTATCTGGGTCATTGCTGCTCCTTTGCAACGGGATGGATTGATGGGTGGATTGATGGGTGGATTGATGGGTGGATTCTGCGACTCGTTCCTCGCGCAGAATGACGTTTGTGTTTTGAGGCGCAGTGCTAGCTGCGGCCAGTCACGATGTCTGCGAGGTGCGCGATGGGCGACGTTTTCTGCTTACCGCCCAGCTCTTGCTTGTCTGCGAACCCGTAGGCTGCGTAGAGGCCCTTCGTCGCGATCCAGCGCAGCGGCTCGGGCTCCCACTTGCGTACGCGGTGGTTCACCCACGGCAGCCCCGCGATCTCGGTGTCGTTGCCGAGGATCAGGTCGGTGATGGTGCGGGCCGCGAGGTTCGTCGATGTGACCCCCGTGCCCACGTAGCCGCCGCCCCAAGCGATGCCGGTCTGCTTATCGAGGCCCACCGTGGCGGCCCAGTCGCGCGGCACGCCCAGCACGCCCGACCACACATGATCGATCTGTGCGCCGCGGGTCGCCGGGAAGAACCGGTTCATGATCTCATTCAGGGTGTGCGCGGTTGAAGCGGGGGTCTGCCCGTCGGTGTCGGTCTTTGAACCAAACTTGTAGGGGACGCCGCGGCCGCCGATTGCGATGCGGTCGTCGGCGGTGCGCTGCGCATACATGTACACGTGCGCGAAGTCGCCGAGCACCTCGCCCTTGTTCCAGTTCAGCTCGTCCCACACCTCTGCGGAGAGCGGTTCGGTTGCGATCAGCGACGAGTTCATGGGCAGCCACAGCCGGTGCAGCCCCTTGAGGTTGGCGGTGAAGCCCTCTGTTGCCCGCACAATGTACTCGGCCGATACCGTGCCGTGCGTCGTGATGACGCTGTGCGGGGCGATCTCGACGACGCGTGTGCGCTCGTAGATCTCAACGCCCAGTCGCTCGCACGCCTCGGCGAGACCGCTCACGAGCTTGGCGGGCTGAATGCGCGCGGCGTGCGGGTGCCACACCGCGGCGCGGGTGCCCGTGACGTTGATCTTGGCCTTCGCTTCGGCCGCTTCGAGGAGTTCAAGGTCGGTGTAGCGCCACGACTGCTCTTCGGCTGCGAAGGCTCGAATGCGCGCCTCCTGCGCGGGCGTGTAGGCGACGTTAAACTCGCCGCCCTTCTTAATGTCGGCGTCAATGCCCTCGGCTTCAGTGACCCGGATCACCTCGTCGACGGTCTCGTTCATGGCACGTTGAAACCGCTCAGCGGCGTCGCGGCCGTGGGTGGGCTCGTACTGGGCGCGCCCACCCGTCATGGCCGAGGTGAGCCAGCCGCCATTGCGACCCGATGCGCCGTACCCCACGTGCTTCTCTTCGACGACGACGACCCGCAGCTCGGGCTTCGCCTGCTTCAGGTAGTACGCGGTCCACAGCCCCGTGTACCCGGCGCCCACGATCGCGACGTCGGCTGCGAGATACCCGGGCAGCTCGGGGCGCGACTTGGGTGAACCGATTTGTTGCCACCAGTGCGAGACGTTGCCGTTGATCATCGTTGATTCCTTTGCGAGGTGTACTGCTGTAAATGATGCATGTTCTGTGCCCGCTTAGAGGGCAAACTGCGAGGCGAGTGTGGGGCGCCAGCTCAGCCAGGCCTCAGCGTTATCGCCGCTGAGCCACGGAAGCTGTTCGCTGCCGCGCACAACCCCGGTGCTGCCGTCTGGCAGTACAATCTCGTACTTCCAACCCGACCCCAGGTAGATCGCCTGCCGCACGGTAACCGGCACAGCCGCCTGACCGGCGCCAGCTTCTGCCGCCGACGCATGCAGCAGCCCGTGCTCGGGGCGCACCACCGTCACCGCCCGACCGTCGTCGCTCTCAACCTTCGTCGATTCGCCGATGAACCCCGCGACGAACAGTGACGCCGGCTTCTCGTACAGCTCTTTCGAGGTGCCGACCTGTTCGATGCGGCCCTCGTTGAACACGGCGATGCGGTCTGAGAGTGTCAGGGCTTCTTCTTGGTCGTGCGTCACGAAAATGAATGTGCGCCCCACCTCGCGGTGTACGCGCCGAAGCTCGAGCTGCAGACGCTCGCGCAACTGCTTATCGAGCGCACCGAGTGGCTCGTCAAGCAGCAGCACCTTCGGTTCAAACACGAGGGCGCGTGCGAGGGCAACGCGCTGCTGCTGTCCGCCCGAGAGTTCCTTCGGGTAGCGGTCTTCGTAGCCCGCGAGCCCGGCGGTGACAAGCGCCGCGCTCGCCAGCTTCGCCGCCTCGGCCTTGCCGACCTTGCGCTGGCGCAGCGGAAACGCGACGTTGTCACCCACGGTGAGGTGCGGGAAGAGGGCGTAGTGCTGGAACACGATGCCGAGACCCCGCTTGTGCACGGGCACGTCGTCCATGCGTCGGCCGTCGATTTCGACGTAGCCCGTCGTGAGGTCGGTGAACCCGGCGATGAGGTTGAGCGTCGTGGTCTTGCCCGAGCCTGAAGGCCCGAGGAAGGTCATGAACTCCCCCGCCTTGACGTCAAGCGACACATCATCGAGGGCGATGGACTTGGGGTAGTGCTTCGAGACGCCCGAGAGTCGAATCTCGGCGCCACGCTGGCTATGCTTTTCGGCCACGGTTTTTCCTTCCGGTCAGCACGAGCGCCCCGAGAACGAGCGTCGTGGTGAGCACGAGAATGACGGTCGCGGCGGCCGCGAGCGTCGGGTCGGTATCGCGAGTCACACTCGCATACATGAGAACGGGGAGAGTGTTGAGGTAGGGGCTCTTAATAAACAGAGACAGCACCACCTCGTCAAACGAGGTCACGAACGCGAAGAGCGCGCCCGAGACGAGCCCTGGAATAATGTTGGGCAGGGTGACCTTGAAGAACGTCGCCAGCCGCCCGGCACCGAGGCTCAACGCGGCAAGTTCAAGCCGGTCATCGAACCCGGCAAACCCGGCGGTAATAGCGATCACCGTGAACGGCAGCGCAAGCACGGTGTGCGCAAACACGAAGCCCGCGACGGTGCCCACCAGGCCGAGCTTCAAGAACACGGCGTAAATGCCGATCGCCACCACGATCCCGGGCACGACCATGGGCGTGAGCAGCCCGATCCGGAGCGAAGAGGACAGTTTCTTGCTGGTGAGCGCGCGCAGGCCGAGCGCCGAAAGCAGGCCGAGCACGGTCGCGAGCAGCGCGACCAGGAGGCCGATGAGCAGCGAGTTTGACAGTGCCGCCGTCCATGCCGGGTTCGTGAAGAACGACTCGTACCAGCGCAGCGACCAGCTCTCTGGCGGGAAGACGAACGAGGCTTTGCCTGTGAAGCTGAGCGGAATAACGACGAGGGTGGGCGCGATGAGCCAGAGTGCCACGATCATGCTGATCGTCCACAGGACTACGCGTGTGAGTGGGCGAATGCGAATCATCTAGAACACCTCCACGGCGAGACCCTTGCGCTTCGCTGAGCGCACGACGAGGGCTATGAGGCCCAGCATCACGAAAGTTGACACGAGCAGGATCACGCCGAGCGCACCGCCGCGGCCCCACTGCAGCAGACTGCTGACTTGGGCGTAGATCGCTTGTGCGAGCATGCTGTCGGAGGGCGACCCGAGCAGCGCAGGGGTGACGTAGAATCCGAGCGCCTGGATGAACACCATGAGCGCGCCAGCCGCGATGCCGGGAATCGACAGCGGCAAAAACACGCGCAAGAACGCGATCGAGGGGCGCGCACCGAGCGACCTGGCGGCGGTCACGAGGCGGCCGTCGATGCCGCTCATGACGGCGTACAGCGGCAGCACCATGAACGGCATGAGCACCTGGCTGAGGCCAATCATCACGCCCGTGTTTGACCGCAGCAGCTGCATCGGGCCAATGCCCACGGCCTCGAGGATCGTGTTGATGACGCCCGAGTCTTGCAGCAGCACGATCCACGCGAACGTGCGCACCATGAGCGAGGTCCAGAACGGGATCAGCGAGATCACGACGAGCGCGGTGCGGGCTTTGGGCCCCACCACCGTCATGAGAAAGGCGTAGGGGTAGGCCAGCAGCAAGCAGATGAGCGTGGCGAGAAACGCGTTACCAAAGGTGCGCGCGAGGATCTGCAGGTTCTGCGGGTTCTGCAGCGCCCACTCGTAGTTGCCAAACCCGAGCGTCGGGTCGCTCACGCTGCGCCACATGCTCTCGAACACGGGGTAGGCGAACACTCCGAGCAGCAGCGCGTACGCCGGCAGCAGGAGGAGCAGGGCCCGCAGTGGTGCGCGGCGCGAGGTGTTCGCCCCGCGCACCACGGGTAGGTTGGTGGTTGTCACGATTAGCCCTGCAGCCAGGTCATCCAGCGGTCGAGCTCGGAGTCGTAGTTCTCAGCCCACCAGGTGGAGTCGGTCGCCACCATCTGCTTCGCGATCTCGGGTGCCGTCGTGAGGAACTCCATGCCGAGCGGGCTGAGCGCAGGCTCGGCCTCAGTGTTGACCGGCGAGTACGAAGTGAGCTCGGTGAGGGTCTCTTGCTGCTTCTTACCCAGGTAGTAGTTGATGAACGCCATCGACGCGTCGGGGTTCTGGGCGTTCTTCGGTACAGCGAGCGCCTCGGTGATCTGCAGCGCTTCGTTCCAGACCGGCTTGTAGTTTGCGCCGTTCTCAACCGCCGCATAGCCGCGACCCGACCACACCAGCGCCATGTCGGCTTCGCCCGACTCGATCATCTGCTGTGATTCGGCGCCTGTCTTCCAGTAGATCAAGCTGTCACGAATCTCGTCGATCTTGTCGTAGGAACGATCCATGTCGAGCGGGTAGAGCTCGTCGGGCTTCACACCGTCTGCGAGCAGTGCGCCCTCATAGATGCCGGGGCCGATGTCTTCAAAGCCCGCGATGCCGCGCTTGCCCGGAAACTTTTCGGTGTCGAAGAAGTCGGCCCAGCCGGTGGGCGGGGTCGGGTACTTGTCGACGTTGTACAAGATGACGTAGCCGTACTGCATCGCGGGCACGAAGCAATCGCCGGTGAGTCCCTCGGGGACTTTCGACGTGTCGACAATCGACGTGTCGATGTCCATGAGTAGCCCGTCTTCGCCGCACTGCTTCTGGGCCCAGATGATGTCGGTGTCGACGACGTCCCAGGTGACCGCATTGTTGTCGACCTGCGCTTTGATCTTGGCGTACTCAGTGGGCCCGTCTTCGAGCACCGTCGCGCCAGACTCCTCCGCAAACGGCTTGCCTGCCGCCTCCATCTGCCCCTCCTGGAACGTGCCGCCCCAAGAAACGAACGTGAGGGTGACGCCGTCGAGTGCGCCAGCCTTCACCGTGCCAACCTCGGCCGGGCCGGGGCCCAGGTCGATGTCGACGGCGGGGCCTGCGGCCGAGCATCCGGCGAGCAGGGCGCCGACGCCTGCGATGGCGAGCCCCGTCATGACCTTGCGGCGCAGAGATGTGTGTTGCAGAGATGTGCGTTGCAGAGATGTGTTTTTCAAGGTGTGATCCTTCTTCATTGATGATCAGTTGGTCTGTGGCTTGTGTCTGTGATTGGTGTCTGTGATCTGTGTGGCCGCGCGTGAAGCGCGAGCTACGAGACTTGCGCGTGTGGTGTCTCGTCTGGCGTGGGCGGGCTGTTGATCCAGATCACTTTTGCCGGCGCCGCTGATTCGTTCAGCACCCGGTGCGGCACAGAGCTCAGAAATTCGATCGAGTCGTCGGTCTGCATGACGTAGCGTTCTTGACCAAGCTCGAGCACGATTTCGCCTTCAGTGACGATCAACATTTCTTGTGACTGACCGTGGGTGTAAAAGTCGCTGCCCGTTGAACCGCCGGGCTCAAAGACACCCGCGTACACTTCGAGGTTGCGCAGCGGTGGCAGTGAAACCACAAATTTCTGTGCGCCCTCGAGCGGCAGCGTTGGCCGCCCGGCCGCTGCCAGCACCCCGCGGGTGTGAGCTGGGCTGTCGTCAAGCAGTTGTGCCGGGGTGACGCCGAGCGCGGCCGCGATCTTGCGCAGCGAGGCGACGCTGGCGTTGGTGCGGCCGTTCTCGAGCTGACTCAAGAAACTTGAGCTCACCCCTGCTGCCGCGGCGAGCGAACGTAGGCTCAGGCCGCGCACTTCGCGCAAGAGGGCGACGCGCTCACCCAGCTCGGCTTCAACTTCTACTGGCACCGTTCCTCCTTGAACGAGTAAACCCACAACCCCAGTTTGCTGAACACCTTGTTCAGTGAGGTTGGCAACAGCGTACACTCTGGCGAACGACGCGGCAAGTGGGTGGCAGCGTATGCCTCCGCCAGTGACAGCACACGGGCTCGATCGGGTGCAATCGGGGACGGGGCATCGAGTGCCGGAATCTCCGCCCGCCGGGCGTGAGACTAAAGCGTGACGCGAACTTCGTGAGCTCTTAGCAGTTGTTGAAGGCTCACAATTTCGACATCGAGATCTTGACGTTCAAGACCAAAGTCTCGACAAATGAGCTCATCCGTACTATCGGTTTCTAAGTAGTGTAGGAGCAACAACTGGCGCTCAGTGAGGGAATTGTCTGCAAAAGTCTCGGTTTCATCGCTCATCAAAGCTTCGCGCTGCCGTTCAAGCCACGAGAGCCCCCGCACCTCTCGTTCAAGGCATTCAACGATGGCGCTCGCTTCTGCGCGGTTCCCAGCGCGATGCAACATCTCGGCGTGGGATAACTTCGTGCCCACATACTCAGGGTCGGCCAGCTCAATTAATTGTTGCGCCCGCTGCAGGTCGCCATCTCGCAGCGCCAACTGCGCCGAGAGTAACGAAATAATACTCCCGCTTAACCCTTCGCCTGGGTGCGCCGGAAACGGCATTGCCGAAATCTCTTCGAGACGCCTTGCCGCATCAGAGAAACGTGCAGAACGCGTGAGCACGATATACCAAGCCCATGCATAAAATGGCCATAGTTCACCAAGCTCACGTGTGCTTATCGATTCAAGCATCTGCCCCGCGCGCCGCGAATTTCGCGTCTCGAGGAGAGCGCACACGATGGCTTCACTCGTGTCGAGAATACCTTCTGCCCAGCTGCTGGTTCGTGGAATTTCTCGGGCACGATCAAGCAAGCTCCGCGAGGTGTCATTCTCACCAAGAATAGCGTGGATCATGGCTGCCCGCACATACGCGTCACGGTGCAAAAAACCAAGTTCTGGCGCAAGAGGCAGACTTTGTGCTTCAGAAAATTTGCCAATTGCTAATTGGAAATCACCGGCAAGCATCGCGGTGATAGCGTGCTGCACTGCCCCGAATGCACGCCACCCTCTACTCGTGTCATGAATACTCACAGGCCCCAACTTGTGAAGCTCAATGTCTTGCCCAGCTAGAAGACCCTGCACAGGTCTTCCCTGCAGCCGAAACCACAGCATTTTGCCCAATTGCACAAAAAGTCGCGCGCGCAAACGATTGCTCTGCAGAAGTGCGTTCATCTCGCCTACTTGCCTGCGAGACAAGGAAGCGGCGCCCAAGAGAAAAGACTGCACCATCTGGGTGGTTGACCCCAAAGCGACAGCATTGCCAGTGATCACATCAAGGGTTTTCAACAGTTCGGCTGGTTTGAAGTAGTACCAGCACAGCAGAAGCTCGCCTTCGATGACACGAGCAGCCTCGCCAAATTCTCTAGCTGACATATGACGCTCGACCTGGCAGATCTCTGCTGGTCGCAATGCATTGTCTTGCGTAATTGGTTTCTCCCCCGCCTCTTTGATGCGGTCAACTCTCGTTTACGTCTTAGTTCGACCACGTCTTGCGCGCCACCACTGACACCGCAGGACTTCACCATATAACAATGCGGCAAAAGCCATGAGGGTGGGAGTGTGGGGGATCTTCTTAGGGGTAGATCCCCCATTGACGCTATTTCGGTGTATAGGCGACATATCTTGAAGAAGCTTCAACGAGATTTGAAGACAGAGACGAGCACGAAGCCAGCATGCTTGAGCGGGTTTACCGCATGCCGTCGTCTCAAACCAGCTGTCATACAAGGAGGAGTGTTCGGTGCCGTTACCACGTATTACTCACAGGGGTAGGCGTCGTACAGCGACCGCCCTTGCGCTCGGACTTGTTTTACTCGTGGGTGGCTTTGCTCAGTCATTCGAGCCGTTCGCGGCAAATGCGGTCTCGAACGAGCCAACTGACGTGGACCCGACCGTAGTGCCGGCAGACGATGAAGATTCTGTCGATAACGACGCTTCGAACGTAGGGGACGCCTCAGAGCCCGAAGCTGGTGCCGAGTCCAATAAGGAGGCCGACTCCAGTGAACGGACGACCAGAACAACGACACCATCTCCCCAGCGTCAAGGCACAAAGACGCTAAGGGAACCTTCGTTGCTCTCCCTCGATGTCGATGACTTTTGCGTACCTAACACTTACTTTGCCATTGACCAAGCGGCAAACGATGCAACAAACACCCGCATTCGCAGAGTGACCCTTGGCACCGGCGCCAATGTAAACAAACCTAACGGCGCGACAGTCCCGATTCCATCTGCTGGAAACATTGTGCTCTCCGGCTCAAGCGCCCCCGCGGGCTCGGTCAATAGCGTCACGAACGCACTTGGCGTCACCCCAGAAGGAACTTTTTACTTCGTTGGACAGACAAAAGACACAACCGATGGCCCGACCGCAAGCTACAGAGTTTACAAATACGACCTCACGAATTACGCCTCTGGGAATATCACCGGCACTGCGACGGTAGAAGGCAGCTTCACCATGCCCACTTCTGCGGGCAACCATCGCTGGATCGTCGCTGGCGCGGTAGACCCCCACACTGGCGATTATTTCTACGGATACTATGACGCGGCTTTCCAAGGGGGCCAAGGCTCAGTCACTTTGCACCTTTACCAGTTTGAGACGGACACAAAGAACGCGATATACATCGGAGGATTCAAAACTCCCGGTACCGATCTCCACATCGGAAGCACGACAGGTAACGGTGACATTTCATTTGATGGAGCAGGTAATCTCCTTGCACTCGTGAGTAACAACACTGGCGCAAATGCACGTCAAATCACTGTGACAAACTCGCTCCTCAGTGCAGCTGCTCAGTCACCAGGCCAGATTCGCACACTGAGCGCAGGAGCTGTCACTGCCCCACTAACGAACCTGTACGGCAACAACGAATTCAACGGCTCAGCGTTCAATGCGGACGGCCGCATGTTTTTGCAGCGTCGCGGAAACGGCGTAAACAACAACATGACCGTGAACCCCCTCACGATGACCCTTATGGGTCCTCAGTCCACCTCTGCGGGAAACATCGAACCCTCGAATCGAGTAATGAACGACCTTGCTTCGTGCGGCACTCCCCCCACGCTCACGCTGAAGAAAACGTTAGACGGCAAACGGGCCCAGCCCACTGACCAGTTCAAACTTGAAGCAAAATGGCATGCAGCTCAGACCGGCACCAAAACTTCATTTGGATCCGTAACGACAACCGGTTCAGACATCGGACTACAGAAGGATCAGCTCGGGCCTGTCCCTGTGCTGTCGGGCAACTGGTACACGATCTCTGAGACCGGGGTCAACAACGCTGACCTCCAAAACAACTATGAAACATCTTGGGCTTGTTTTGTGAACGGCAACCCCGAACCCGCGTACAAGGGGATCGGCACTACAGGAACGTTCCATTTTCAAGCTTCAAATAGTTACCGTGGCGGAGAAATTGAATGTGAATTCACCAACCGATCGATGCTGCCGAACCTCGTGGTTTCTAAGCAGTCGGACCCTGCTTCGGGTGTCGCGGTCGACCCTGGTAACACGGTGAAGTTTTCGCTCGCATTCGACAATACGGAGGGCTCGGCGGCCGCTACTGAACTGAGTTACACCGATCACCTCGCAGATGTACTCGACGACGCCAACTTCGTAGGCAACTCACTCAAGGTGCGCGACGTTACAGCGACAGACCCGGCTGACCATACTGATATCACAACCGGTTTCTTTGCCTTCTACGATCAGGCTGCCAAGAAGATCAAGATCGCTGGCGCTGCAGACGGCACAGGCACTGCAACGGTGCCCGCCGGCAAGAAGTACGCGGTCGTCTATGAGGTCACGGTAAAACAAAACGTAGACGCCGAGGGGAACACGCGCGAGAGCGGTACGGGAACTACCGCATACCGTCTTACGAACTACCTCGTCAAAGGCAACGAGACCCCGCCCACCACATGCACACCGCCGGCACAGGAAGACGAACAACCGCTGTGCTCCGACCACCATGTGCGCTCTTGGACAGCCTCCAAGAAGGAGTCCAGGCCGGCATCGGGCGCTACGCTGCACGCTGGCGGCAACATCTACTACTCTCTCGAGGTTGAGAAGGCCGACGCGAGCTACCCGATCGATGGCATTGTCGTCACTGATGATCTAACTGACGTCTACGATTACGCTACCTGGGACGCGAGCGCACCCGACCTTTCAGCGCAGGGTGCCCTTACTCGAGGCATCTACTTCTTCAATGCCGCTGGCAACGTCGTGCGAACCATTAACCAGGGTGACCTGCCCACAGGAACGACGCTCGATGAGTGGGTGCCAGCACCGACCGAAGCAGGCGGCAAGTGGACTCTCGCTACCAAACCCTTCGAACTCGAAGCCGGTGAAGTCAAAGCCCAGGTATGGTTCGCCGTGAAGATCAACAATCCCCTCACAGGAGAAGTCGGCGCGCCCTTCATCAACACCTATTCAGCGCTCGCGGGTAGCAGTGAGCCCAAGCCCAACCAGTGCGAGACAGGCGAGCCTTCGACGCACAAGGCCGCATGTAAAACGTCGCATCAGGTCGCCGAAGACTTCTTCGCGATTCGTAAAGACGGCACCGGTACGCTCGCCGACGGCACACGTGGCCCACTCACGAACCTCATCGGTCACCAGTTTGAGATCCGCGTAGATGACAACGGGACTATGGGCACCAATGAACCCGCCAATAAGTGCGACGTCACAGGCTCGAACGCACAGACGTGCTGGTCATTCGCACCGATTGCATCGGGCGAACAGGCTGGGCGTTGGCGCGCCGACAGGCTCCCCGCAGGCACTTACTGGTTGCTTGAGACGCAGGCCCCTAAGGAGCAGCGCGTCGATGCAAACACCAAGCGCTCTGTGACAGGTGTGCAGCTGCTCGCCGAACCCATCAAGTTTCGTGTGGCAAGCTCTGCCGAATCTGGGACAGATCACCCGGCCCCCGGCGTGCCCGATAAGAACGTGATCCTAGGCCAAGTTGACGTGTTCAAACCAGGAGCAACTACGTTGCTTGACCGATGCGATGCCGACGGCACAGATGCTCGCCCCACCGCCTGCAGTAACCCCACCGGGTACCTCATGGTCGTGAGTGACCCAGGCGCCCTGCCGCTCCCCTTCACCGGCGCGGCAGCTCCCTGGCTGCTCGGCGTAGGTGGTCTCGCAGGCCTCGGCCTACTGATCGCAGGTTTCTATTACTGGAGTTCACGGCGCCAAACGCGCGAGCTCTAAGCCCACAAGCTTGTCGAGTCATTGCTCGACATCACCTAACCCCGGTTTGGACCCCCCTCCAGGCCGAACCCAGAAAGGAAAACCGTGAATACACCATCACGTAAACGCGGCCTTCTGGCTGGGATCACTGCCATCGCCGCCTCGGCGATGCTGATCCTCGCCGGCGGCTCCGCAGCGCACGCAGCCCCCTCCGTCGTCGACCCCGACGCCAAGGGCTCGATCACGTTCCACAAGTTCGACCAGCCCGCAGGCGTCACGAACCTGCCGAACGACGGCTCTGCTATCGACCAGGACGCCATCGACGCAGCGAACCTCCAGGCTCTCGGCGGCGCCAAGTTCACAGCCACCCGCGTGGGCACCGGTGCGAACACGAACGTCGCCATCGACCTGGCAACAAACGCGGGGTGGCAGACCGCACAGGACCTCACCGTCGCAGGCGCCGCCACGCAGCTGCTCACTGGTACCGGCAATGTGTTCGAGTCAGGTGCGACTGACGCCGCGTCCGGTGAAGCTTCGGTCACGAACCTGCCCATCGGCCTCTACTACGTGCAGGAGACCACGACGCCTGCCGGTCACATGACCTCGGCGCCGTTCCTCATCACGGTGCCGCTCACGGACCCGGCAGACCAACAGAGTTGGCTGTACAACGTGCACGTCTACCCCAAGAACTCGGCCGTGGGCACCAAGACGGTGAACGATGAGAACGCAGTGAAGCTGGGTGATGAGATCGTGTGGACGATCACCGGTAACGTGCAGGCCCCTGCGCAGGGCCAGTCGATCGACGGCTACGCAATTGCCGATAAGCTCGATGAGAAGCTCGGTTACGTCGCCGCCGACGCCAGTGCGGCTCCGATAAAGCTCGGCGCTGTCGCAGCAATCACGATTCCCGCCGCCGCAGGCCAGCTGACCGCTGACGATTACACGGTCAAGCACTTCGCTGACACCAACACGGTCGTCGCAGTGCTCAAGGCCTCAGGTCTTGCAAAGCTTGACGCAGCGAAGAAGGCAAATGCAGCCACGCAGGTGACCCTGACTGTACCCACGGTGGTCAACCAGGTCGGTGAGATCTCGAACACCGGTCTCATCTTCCCGAACAAGGACTACGTTGACGCGAACCTCGGTGACGACCCCACCGACCCCACCGACCCGACGGATCCCCAGAACCCCTGCGAGGAGTTCTGCCCCTTCGAGACCCCCGAGTCGGTCACCAAGTTCGGTAACGTGAACTTCACGAAGACCGGCAAGGACGGCGACAAGGCTGCCGCGCTCGCTGGCGCTGAGTTCCAGGTGTTCCTCACCGAGGCCGACGCCAAGGCGAAGACCAACCCGGTCGAGTTCACGAAGAACGCAGACGGCACTGCAACAGCCCCGTCACCGAAGGACACCTTCACGTCAGACGCTAACGGTAAGGTCAACATCGAGGGTCTGCGCTACTCCAAGTGGGTCGACGGTGCAGAAATCACCAGCACAGACCCGGTCGACGGTTACCAGGCGTACTGGATCGTCGAGACGAAGGCGCCCGATGGTTACGAGCTGCTTGCTGAGCCCATCAAGGTCGAGGTTAACAGTGCCGATCAGGCTCTGATCGTCAGCGGTGCGACCGGCACCGATGACCTGCTCGGCAATGTCGTCAACAAGCAGAAGAATGCTGGCTTCGAGCTGCCGCTCACCGGTGGTGCGGGCACCTGGATGCTCACGGCCGCCAGCCTGCTGCTTGCAGCGGGCGCGATCACCATGGTGATCCGGCGCCAGAAGCGCGGCATCGCAGCTTAAGCTGTTCTTGCCTAGCGCATAATGTGTGGCGGCTGCAGTGCTCACTGCAGCCGCCACACACCCATTTTTCCCTTTTACATTCACGAAAGCAGCCGTGGCTAAAGATCGTTCACCTCGCAAACGTAGTGTCCAGGTACTTATCCGTGCGCTTCTCGTCACGGTATTCGTTGCTGTTATCTTGTTCACGAGCGGCACTATAGGCCTCGATGTACGCGAGATGCCGCCCAGGCTGTATCTTGCTGCCGGCCTCGGCCGACTGTTCCTCACACTCGCAAGCATCATGCTTGGCCTCGGTGCGCTACTGATGATTCGAAAGTTCAAGAAGGTCAACGATGAGTCTTGACACCTCACTTTCGGGCTACCAAGAGCCATTCTCACCCCGGGTAGCTACACCGGTTCGCAAACGCGGTGATCTCGTAAATGCGATCATGATCCAGGTTATGATCATGGGTGCACTGGTACTCGGTTTTTATGCTCCGGCCGCCGATTGGTTTTCGGCCCGTACGCACAACTCTGAGATTTCTGGCTACGTCGACGCCGTCGAGGCTTCAGACCCTGAAACTCTCAAGCGTGCTCTCGAACTCGCTTATGCCTACAACGACCATATGCCTCAGGGGCCGCTGCGTGACCCTTATACAAGCACCGTGGACCCCGACGGCGATGCTGCCGCACTGCGCGCGTATGAAGACCTCCTGCGGGTAAGCCCGTCAGATTCCATCGGTCACATCACCTATAACGATACAAACATCTCGCTCCCGATCTACCACGGCACTTCGGATCGAGTGTTGCGTAAAGGTGTCGGGCATTTGTATGGCTCTTCCTTGCCCGTGGGCGGTCCTTCTACCCACTCAGTGCTCACGTCTCACTCTGGGCTTGTCAACGCGAGCCTGTTCACGTCGCTTCCCAAGGCAAAATTGGGCGACGTTTTTAGTGTGCAAGTGCTCGGTGAAACGCACTGGTACAAGGTAGACGATATTCGTACGGTACTGCCCGACGAAACAGATGCTCTGCGCATTGTCGATAACGCTGACTACGTCACGCTGATCACTTGTGTGCCTGTAAGCGTCAACACACACCGCTTGCTTGTGCGCGGAACCCGAATCCCGGCCCCTCAAAATGAGTACGATGGTACGGTTGCGGGCGACGGAGTTACTGCCGGGTTCCCGTGGTGGGCTGCCGCAGTCCTCGGCGGATCTGCGGCGAGTGCCTGGTTCTTATTCATCTATCCTAGACATACTCGTAAAATGCACAGTGTTAAAGAACTGGCAGGTATGCCTTAAGTAACTGCACTGTCACTCCTCGTGTTGTTAAGGAAGAATGAACTCGACTCCTTTTGTGCCTAGCCCCCGTACCAGGCAGGTCCAAAGAACCCATCTGGTTCATGTAGCTTGTTCTGCCAGGCCTGCACTTGTGATGGTGCGGGGAGCACGAGGAATGGGCAAGTCCGCGCTTGGTGTGCAACTTGCGCAGGCCGCGCATGAGCGAGGCTCGCACGTTGTATGGGCTGACTGCGCCGGGAACGTAAAGCTCTGGACAGCAATTTCGGCCACTCTTAAGGCTGCCAGACTCGTTGAAGAGGGCGACCTACCGCCTTTGTTTCCGTCGCCTCACGAGTTCCCTGACTGGAATCTGCTCCACACGCTCGCCGCGCGACTTGAACGTCTCGTCATTATTGTCGACAACTACCCTGGCCCTCAGTTTCCACTTCATGATGAGCTCGTACTGACGACGCTCGAACGATTGCCAAATGTTCATCTGATCCTGCTTGGCCATGACATGGGCACGCTAGATGCACCATTGTCTCGTCTTCGCGTCTCAAGCGCGGTAATTGACGACGATATGCTCCAGTTCACTGTTGGTGAAGTGCAGGAACTTCTCGACCTGAAACACGCAGACCTCGCGCCAGACTCAAATGACGCCGCCAAGCTAACGACCCAAGCTGCCCACATCGTCGATGCGACCGCGGGCTGGCCGCTCGCGGTCTTGGGGCAGATTAACCACGGAGAAGCGAGCGCCGGGTTTGCACGAGAGTTCATCACGCACTACGCATCGCAAATGTCGCCTGCGATGCAAGAACTTACGCGTGTAGCTTGCAGTATTGAAGAGATCTCGCCAGACTCACTGGCATCCATTGCGGGCGTGCCTGAATTTGACGCAGCTCGCGTGCTAACGCAACTGTCTGCAACGTTCATGCGCCAGCGCATTGACTCAAATGGAACCCGTTGGTACTCGCTACAAAAGGCCCTCCACCAAGATATTTGGATGGTGATTCGTCCCGACAACGAGGGCAACAACCTTCACAAAGGCGAGGCCTCCCAAAAAATCTCGACAGAACGAGCCGTCGCACTCGCGCTTCGATCGCCCTACCCTGAGCAAGCGCTTCAGGCAGCGTTCGCCCAAAAAAACTGGCATTTGGTCAATGAGCTACTGCTCAGGTGCACTACCATTTCACTGGTAGATCCTGCCAGCGGATTGCTGAGCCTACTCAGCAGCATTCCAGTAGAGGCACAGCACCGGTACCCAATCCTCAGATACAGCATTCTTCTTCCTACCGTTCTTAATAGTGGGGCACCTCGACCTGCGGACGCACTTCGTGCGGGTGAGATTGCCGAGGTGTTGAACGAGGTACCTCACCATCAGGCAGACGTTCTCACGATCGCGATCACTGCAGCCAAAATCCATGCGAGTCGTTTGCAAGGTGATGAACGTACTTGTGTGGACGCGCTCACTCAGTTACAGAAACAATTTGATTCACTCACGAAGGCGGATCTGCGCAGATCGTGGCCCACGTTTGCGACAATCGCTTGCCATGCTGCTGTGACACACATCGCGCTAGGCAATTTCAGTGATGCTGAGTGGTGGAAGAATCTGGCCATCACCATGACACAGGTCATCCCACGCACGCATGGTCTCTCGCCCTCAAGCTCCGTGTACGCTGAGGCATTAGGCGCGCTCATTTCGGCAGCTCGGGGCGATTTACGCTCAGCAGTGACTCGAGTTGAGGAGTGGGAGCGAGCCCACGGTGAGCTAGACAAGCGGAGAAACTTTTCCACTAAGCCGCTTGAGATCGCCAAAGCGATTGTCGCTTTTGAGCGTAACCAAACTCAGCAGGCCTTCGCGTTCTGGCGTTCACTCAACGAACGGGTACGATCACTCGAACTTCGACCATTTGTGATCTGGCTTGGTGCTCAGCTCTCGGCGCAAAGATACGGACCTGCTCAGGCAGCAAAAGAACTCAGCGTTCAGATCCGGGCGCTAAAGCGCGTGGCCATACCGATGCGAGGCAACGATGAGCTACTCAGCGAGCTTCTTGCGCGGCTCTCATTCCTCGGCCAGCAGGATTCACCACATCCCGTCAAAGGTTCGGTCCCCCATTTGGCAAACGCGTACGCCGCGTTTGAAGTCCGACAGTATGCTCGCGCACGGTCGATTGCACGTAGAGTGCACGACCGAGCTATCCAGAATACCCACCTCCGACGATCTGTTGAGGCGCTCCTCTGTGTCGAAGCAGCTGATCTCATGATCGACGGCACGCATGTGCCGCCTGGGCCCTCTCAAAGCCTTACAGCGACGACGAGCGACAGCGGCCGTTTGGCTCGACGTTTGATATGCGACTATGGATTCGTTTCATCTGGCCTTAGCGCCTCCCTCCGCCCCCTTGTCTCCTACGACAGAATTACGACGCCCGCTTCTAACGCTGATGATGCTGTGACTGCCGCAACCGGGCACTCTTCAAGCGCTCAAGGGTCCAATCGCGAAAGCACCGCGTCTCCCGCCAGAACGTCAGTACGCCGTCTCACGGCCGCAGAACTCCGGGTGCTCCAGTCAATCTCAGTGCACGGCACCGCCCCAAACGTTGCCCGGGAGCTCAACCTCAGCGTGCACACCGTGCGTGATCACCTGAAGTCGATCTATCGTAAATTTGACGTTTCAAGTCGAGATGACGCCCTACACGTGGCCCATCAAATTGGCCTCTTGCTGTAACTGCCGCGAACGCACCCCACAAACCCCGTAAGCTAACGGGAGGATCCCACAAGGAACCACGTCTTCAATAGCGCAGGTCATCTCACCACATCGACGTTGCGGGGCTCGCGCTTTCTTCGATCCCCGAAAGTCTCCCCTCTTGAGCACTACGCCCGCTACACCAGCCATACCCACAAACCAACAGGCCCGTACACCGCGCAACTCGACCTCGCGCGTGATTCTCGCGAGCCTCGTCGGCACGACGATCGAGTTCTACGACTTTTACGTCTACGCGACCGCGGCCGTCCTGGTGTTTCCGCACCTCTTTTTCCCCACCGGCAACGAGACGACCGCGCTGCTCGCATCGTTCGCCACGTTTGGCGCGGCGATGCTCGCCCGCCCCGTCGGTGCGATCTTCTTCGGTCACCTGGGTGACCGGCTCGGCCGCAAGACCACGCTCGTGGCATCGCTCATCACGATGGGTGTGGCAACCTTCTTGATCGGTATTTTGCCCACGCACGATCAGATCGGCATGTGGGCAGCGGTGCTGCTGCTCGTCATGCGCCTCGCCCAGGGCTTTGCGATCGGCGGCGAGTGGTCGGGCGCAGCGCTCGTGGCCACCGAGAACGCCCCCGAGGGTAAGCGGGCCTGGTACGGCACGTTCCCGCAGCTCGGTGCCCCCATCGGCTTCATCATCGCGAACATGCTGTTCTATGTCATCAACATGGGCCTCGCCGACCCGACAAAACCCGGCATCGCGTCAGACGCGTTCCTCGCCTGGGGCTGGCGCATCCCGTTCTTGTTCTCGGCCGTGATGGTGGTCGTGGGCCTGTGGGTGCGACTCAAGCTCGTCGAGTCGAGCGCGTTCGAGCGCACGAAGGAGGCTGGCAAGGTCACCAAGATGCCCATCGCCGTCGCGTTCAAGGAACACTGGCGCGCGCTCATTCTGGGCACCTTTGCGATGCTCGCCACCTATGTGCTGTTCTACCTGATGACGTCGTACACGCTCACGTTTGGCACGCGCCCCGGCCTCGAGGTCGCCGAGAAGGCCGCGAACGCCGCAGGCGTCGACTTCGACGCCGCCGCCTACGTGCCCGGACTCGGCTACTCGTACAATGACTTCATTCTGATGCTCGTATTCGGCGTTGTCTTCTTTGGCATCTTCACGCTCGTGTCGGGCCCGCTCGCCGACCGCTTCGGCCGCCGCAAGACGCTCATCTGGGTCACGATCGCCATCGCGCTCTTCGGGTTCTTGTTCGTGCCGCTTCTGGGCGGCGGCACCGCGCTCGTCATGTTCTTCCTCGCACTCGGGTTCACACTCATGGGCCTCACCTTCGGCCCCATGGGCGCGTTTCTGCCCGAGATGTTCCCCACGAACGTGCGCTACACCGGATCAGCCGTCGCCTACAACGTGTCGTCGATCTTGGGCGCCGCCCTCGCACCGATCATCGCGGTGTGGCTGTGGGGTCTCGCGGGCGGCAGCCCGATCTACGTTGGGTTCTACCTCACGGGTGCCGCGGTGCTCACGCTCATCTCGCTGATTCTCACCCGCGAGACCAAGAACATCGACATCGAGGCGTAGCTCCCCACCACCTACGTCATGGATTCTGCGACTCGCTTGGCGCAATGGCGCCAACGTGAATTGCGACAAACGCTGGCGCGTTTCTCCTTAGCAATCCACGCACGCAGAATGACGGAAAGGGTGACACAAGCTCGCGCAGAATGACGAAGGAGGGCACCGCGCGCTTCCCCTCGTCATCCTGCGCGACGAAGGAGTCGCAGGATCCACAACCCTCGTCATCCTGCGCGACGAAGGAGTCGCAGGATCCACACGAACGTGGGTTCTGCGACTCGCTTGGCGCAATAGCTTCGACGTGAATGACCAAGTGAAAGCTCCCGCGAGATGACCACGGAAAACCTCCGCAGGTCGCCTGACGTCGATGCTACCGCGTAGTTAGTCGCGGGGGCAGGTGCAGCGGTCTGCCGCCGCGACGCCCTCGAGCGCCTCTTCAATGTGCTGGCCGCAGCCAGCCCAGGTGGTCTTTTCACACGTCGCGCAGCGCACGGGAGAGCACATAGTTGTTCCTTTCGTCAAAAACCCTTACAGCCTAACCTGCGTCTGCAGTTTCAGCTTGGATACGGCTGGTACCGTGAGAGAATTACGCCACTTCGTGGGGTACGGAAAGGGTTGAAATGACGTCTGCAGAACTCGAACAGCGCATGGCCGAGGCCGAGGCCTGGGCTGCGGCAGACATTGACCCTGCGACCAGGCACCAGGCCCGTTCACTCGTCGCGCGTGCGCGCGAGGGGCAAGAGAGCGCGATCACCGAGCTGCACGACGCATTCGACGGCCGCCTCGCGTTTGGCACTGCCGGGCTGCGCGGCAAAATTGGCGCTGGCTCCAAGCGCATGAACCGAGTGGTCGTGTCGCAAACGAGCGCCGGGTTCGCCGCGTTTTTGCTCGAGCGTGCAAGCAAGGCCGACGCGCTCGCGCAAGACCCGCCCTCTGTCGTGATTGGCTACGACGGGCGCACGGGGTCAGCCGTATTTGCCCGTGACGCCGCTGAGGTGATGGCTGGGGCCGGGGTGCGCGTGTTCATGCTGCCCGAGCCTGGCCCCACCCCTCTCACCGCGTTTGCGGTGAGACACCTGCAGGTGTCAGCGGGCGTCATGATCACGGCGAGCCACAACCCTCCCGCCGACAACGGTTACAAGGTCTACTTGGGCGGGGCCGACGAGGGCGCCCAGGTCGCGCCTCCCATCGACGCAGAGATCGCGTCGCACATTGAGCGCGCCTCACAGATCACGCCGGGCGCCATCTCGCGCTCATATGACATCGTGAAGCTCGGTGCGGGTGTCGCAGACGCCTACGTGGCCGAAACGGCCTCTGCGGTGCTGCTTGGACTGCCGCAAGACCCGAAGCGCCCGGGCCGCGCCCGCGGCGATGACACCGACCTGAAGGTCGTGTACACGGCCATGCACGGCGTCGGCTCTGCCACCGCTCGCCGGGTGTTCTTGTCGGCAGGGCTGCCGAGCGTCACCGTCGTGGCAGAGCAAGACGAGCCAGACCCGTCGTTTCCGTCCCTAGAGTTTCCGAACCCCGAGGAGCCGGGTGCGCTCGACCTCGCGTTTCGTACCGCGGGCGACATGAATGCCGACTTGGTGGTGGCCAACGACCCCGACGCCGACCGCGTGGCGATCGCGGTGAAGGCGCCCGTCCGCACCGCTCAGCCCGCTGTGCGCACCTACCGGCAGCGACCCCGCTTTGCGGCGAACCAGTACCGCAGGCTCACCGGCAACGAGCTCGGGCTGCTGCTCGGCTGGCGTGCGGCCGAGCGCGAAACCGCCGAGGCAAAGCTGCGCGGCCGCACACCGCGTGGCACGCTCGCGTGCACCAACGTCTCCTCCCCCGCGCTGCGCGCCGTCGCCGAAGCTTACGGCCTCGACTACGCCGAGACGCTCTCTGGCTTTAAGTGGGTGGCCCGCGTACCGCGGCTGCTATTTGGGTTTGAAGAGGCGATCGGCTATCTCACCCACGCGGGGCACGTGCGCGACAAGGACGGCATCTCGGCCGCTGCCGACGCGATCGCGATGGTGCGCGAGCTCCACGCCGAGGGGCGCACGGTGTGGGATCTGCTCGACGACGCGAGCGAGCTCTTTGGCCACTTCGCGAGCAGCCAGGTGACGCTGCGGTTCGAGTCAATGGCCGAGGCAACCGCGCTCTCAGCGAAGGTGCGCGAAATGCAGCCCACGGAGTTTGGTGACAGCAAAGTAACTCGGGTGCGTGACCTGCTCACCCCCGGTGAGGCGGCGGTGCCCGCCAACGTGCTGCGCTACGACCTCGAGGGCGGCAGCCGCGTCATGATTCGCCCGAGCGGCACCGAGCCCAAGCTCAAGGTGTACCTCGATACGTTTAGCGATGACGGCGATGCAGTTGCGCGCAGGCAGCATGCCGAGGCAGCGCTCACCCGCCTCGAGTCTGCCGTGCGCGGCTACGTCGACGGGCTCAGGCTGTAGCGTTTGGCGGGGCCGCGCTAAGCCGCTGCGGCGGGCGGCCGTGCGCTGTCGTCACCCGACAGCCACCTGATCCACCACTTGCCAGGGTCGCCCTCAAACAGCAGTGCCCGCACAAGCAGCGTCAACGGAATCGACAGGATCGCGCCGAGCGGCCCGATCACAAGCGTCCAGAAAATCACCGAGAAGAAGCTCAGCGTGAGGCTCAGGTCGACGGCGTCTGCGACAAACTTCGGCTGTACCATCACCTGCAGCACCACGTTCACGACGCAGTAGATCGCTATCACGGCGAGCATCAGCGGCCAGCCGCCCACCGCGAGCGCGACAAGCGCCGGCGGCACGAGCCCCAGCACGAAACCAATGTTGGGGATGAAGTTGGTAATGAAGGCGAGAATCGCCCACACGAGCGGCGCGGGCACGCCGAGCGCCGACAGCGCAAGCCCATCGATCACCGCGACGAGCAGGCCAAAGCTCGCGTTGACCACGTAGTAGCGGCGCACGCTGCTGGCGTACCCCGCGAAGCGCTGCATTGTGGGGGCGACGCGCTCACCAAACTCGTTCGTCGCACGGGCGTAGCGTGCGCCGTCGATCGCGATAAAGATGACGTACGCGAGCACGAAGAAGAACCCGGTGAACACGCCGATCATGAGCCCGCTGAGGTTTGAGACGTAGGCGATGATCGTTTCGGGGCGCAGCACTGACACGAGCGCGTCAGACGCTTGCTTCTCGAGGCCCAGGTCTTGCAGCAGGTGCATGATCTCGGTCACGGTCTTTTGAAACTCCGACGCCGAACTGCGCACGAGCGCCACGAACTCGGCGCCCGCGTAATAGAGCAGCGCGGCCATCGCCGCGAGCACAGCATATGCGACGAGAATCACCGCGGTGGTGGCAGCCCAGCGTGGCAGCCCGATGCGCTCGAGCGGCCTGCGCAGCGGGTGGCAGATCATCACGATCACGACTCCCAGCGCGAGCGGCCCAATCACACCACGGGCCACCCACACGCCAAACAGCACGACCACGGCCGACGCGAGCCCCACGAGCAGCATGACGGCGCTGCCCGGAGCCGGGCTAGACGGAGCCTGGCTAGACTGAGCCGGGCTCGGTTGCGGAGGCCTGGGTGTTGGATTCACGTTACTAGCGTAGTGCCGCCCTCGCTGACAGCACGCCGTGCTCAGTCCTCTTCGGGCAGCCCCAGCGTCTTGTCTTCGCCCACCGCGATCCACGATGCGGTGAGCAACAGCGTGCGGCACACAAAGTTGAACCACAAGAGCAGGGCGACACCGACAGCAAACGTGGCCAGCAGCGGGTTGCGCGACGCCCCGCCCAAGAGCGACGCGCCCAGCAGTTTCAGCACGAGCAGGCCGCCCGCCCCCAGCGCGCACCCCATTAACAGGTGCAGGCGCGGCACGACCACCTCGGCCAGGTACTTGTGCATCGCGACCAGCAGCAGCAGGTCAAACAGGTACACCGCCCCATACCGCGTCACTAACCCCAGGGTGCTAAACAGCCAGTTGCCTTCAGACAATCCCGTCCACCCGAGCACCATGTGGGCGAGACTCGACATCAAGATCGTGAGCGCCGCCGACACCACGATCGCGGCCGAAAACAGCAGCGCGAGCAGAAAGTCACGCAGCTTCAGCAGCACGGCGTTGCGATACTGCTTCACTTCGAGGCCAAAAATGATCCGGATCGAACGCCTGGTGCCCGTGAACCAGTTGAGCGCGATCCAGAGCAGCGAGGCGCTCGCGATGATGCCGCTCACGCTGAGCGCGCGCGCTTCGAGCAGCCCGTTCAGCTGCACCGCCCCATTCTTTCCGAGCAGGCCCGGCACGAACAGGTTGATCTGCTCGACGATCGTCGCGAGCAGTTCTGGGTGCTCGCGCAGCCAGATGCCAAACACGCTGAAGCCCACGTACAACGCCGCAAACACCGCAAACAGGGCCTGGTAGCTCATGCCGCCCGAGAGCACGCTGCCGCCCACGTCGGTGAAGTGCGACCAGGCGCGCACCGGGCGAAGCGCCATCACGCGGTCCTTCAGTCGTGTCCACCGCGCTTTCTGCATATCCAACATCCTAGGGCGCAAGCGGCATCGCGAGGCCGCTCGCGAACGAGCGCGCCGCGCCCGAAACCGGGTCGGTGAACGAGAGCCTGCTCGCGAGCAGCTGCAGCGGGGTCGTGAAATCGTCGATCGCAGCTCCCCGATCTACGGGGTAGAGCGGGTCGCCCACGATCGGTACGCCCGCGGCCCACATGTGCAGCCGCAGCTGGTGCGTGCGTCCCGTGTGGGGCGTGAGCCGGTACAGTCCGAGGGGCCGCGCCACGCCTGGACTCGCCTCGCCACAGGCCTCGCTGGGGGTGTCGTAGCTGCGGGCGTTGGCTGCCTCTGCCGCGGTGAGCTCGCGCTCTAACGCGATGCCGGATCGCGCATTGACGGGCGCACCCGGCACAATTTCGGCGTGCATCACGCCGTGCTCTTTGGCGAGGTGGTTCTCGATTTCGACGGGCAGCGGCAGGGCGGGGTCGATGGGAGCGACCGCGTGGTAGGTCTTTTCGATGGCGCCGGCACGCTGAAACATCGACTGGTACGGCCCGCGCCACCGGCGGTCGGTCGTGAGCACGAGCAGCCCCGACGTAACCCGGTCGAGCCGGTGAATGGGGGTGAGCTCGGGCAACCCTAGTGCGTTGCGCAGCCGCACCACGACGCTCTCTTGCACGTGTTTGCCGCGCGGAATGGTCGACAAGAACGCGGGCTTGTCGATTACCACGAGCCGTTCGTCGTGGTGCACGATGCGAATCTGGCCGGGCACCGGGGTTTCGGGGGCCAGGTCACGGTGGAACCAGACGAAAAGGTTATGCCGGTAGGGATCTTGCGGCTGCACCGGGTCGCCTGCCTGGTAGACGAAGCGGCCCTGCGCAATAAAGTCGTCGACGTCGATGTGCATGCCAACGCGGGCGTGTAGCCAGTCGCGCACAAGCCGCCACTCGGGCGCCCCGCCCGGTACACCGTCGGTCGTGCGCAGCCAGGCGGCGTCAAGGCCGAAGCGCTGCGGCAGCGGGGAACGAGGGGGCACCACACGAGTCTACCGGCGATACGCGAAGCGCCCCGCCCGTCCCCCGGTAGGGGCTGGGCGGGGCGCTTGTGCGTCGCAGGATCTAGCTGGTCTTACCCGTGATGATCGCGTTCTTGACCTCGGCGATAGCCTTGGTCACCTGAATGCCACGGGGGCACGCGTCGGTGCAGTTGAAGGTTGTGCGGCACCGCCACACGCCTTCCTTGTCGTTGAGCACGTCGAGGCGCACCTGGGCGCTGTCGTCACGCGAATCAAAGATGAAGCGGTGCGCGTTCACAATCGCGGCGGGGCCAAAGTACTGCCCGTCCGTCCAGAACACGGGGCACGACGAGGTGCACGCGGCGCACAGAATGCACTTGGTGGTGTCGTCGAACCGCTCGCGCTCCTCAGCCGACTGGATGCGCTCCTTGCCGCCCTCGGGCTTGTTGCCCGCAATGAGGAACGGCTGTACGGCGCGGTACGCGTCGAAGAACGGCTCCATGTCGACGATGAGGTCCTTTTCAAGGGGCAGGCCCTTGATCGCCTCAACATAGATCGGCTTCGTGATGTCAAGATCCTTGATCAGGGTCTTGCACGCGAGACGGTTCTTACCGTTGATGCGCATCGCGTCAGAGCCGCAGATGCCGTGCGCGCACGAGCGGCGGAACGACAGCGTACCGTCCATGTCCCACTTAATCTTGTGCAGCGCGTCAAGAATACGGTCCGTCGGGTACATCTCGACGTCGAAGTCTTCCCAGTATGCCTCCCGGCCCGACTCGGGCAGGTAGCGGCGCACGAGCAGGGTAACCGTGAACGGCTTGATCCCTGCTTCTTCCGAAGGGTTTCCCGGAGCGTGTGAGTTGCTCATGACCTAGTACTTCCTCTCCAGCGGCGGGTACCGCAGCTCGCCGTTTTCGTCCTTCGTGAAGACGACCGGCTTCCAGTCCAAGCGAATGTGGTCCTCGGGGTTGGCCGACTTTGCATCGCCCGTGAGGTACGCCATGGTGTGCTTCATGTAGTTCTCGTCGTCGCGGTTCGGGTAGTCGTCGCGCATGTGGCCGCCACGGCTCTCCTTGCGGTTACGCGCGGTGTACGCGAGCACCTCGGCGAGGTCGAGCAAGAAGCCGAGCTCGATTGCCTCGAGCAGATCGGTGTTGAACCGCATGCCACGATCCTGCACGCCGACGTTCTTGTACCGCTCGCGCAGATCGTGAATCACGCCGAGCACATCGGTGAGCGTCTCGTGGGTGCGGAACACCTGAGCGCCGCGGTCCATGTTCTCCTGCAGTTCACGCCGCAGGTCGGCAACACGCTCGGTGCCATTGCCCTCGCGGAACTGCGCGACCATCTTGATGACCTCGTCGGCGGCGCCCTCGGGCAGCGGCACAAACTCGGCCGTCTTCGCGTAGTCAGCGGCGGCGTTACCGGCACGCTTACCGAACACGTTGATATCGAGCAGCGAGTTGGTGCCGAGGCGGTTCGAGCCGTGCACCGACACGCACGCGCACTCGCCCGCAGCGTAGAGGCCGGGAACGACGGTGTCGTTGTCCATCAGCACCTCTGCCTGCACGTTGGTGGGAATGCCACCCATTGCGTAGTGAGCGGTGGGGAACACCGGTACCGGCTCGGTGACGGGGTCGACGCCCAGGTAGGTGCGCGCGAACTCGGTGATGTCGGGCAGCTTGGTCTCGAGCACCTCTGCGCCCAGGTGGGTGCAGTCGAGGTAGACGTAGTCCTTGTGCGGGCCAGCGCCGCGGCCTTCGAGCACCTCTTGCACCATGGAGCGGGCGACAATGTCGCGGGGAGCGAGGTCCTTAATGGTGGGTGCGTAGCGCTCCATGAAGCGCTCGCCGCTCGCGTTACGCAAGATCGCGCCCTCACCACGGGCACCCTCGGTGAGGAGGATGCCGAGGCCGGCGAGGCCGGTCGGGTGGAACTGGTAGAACTCCATGTCCTCGAGGGGCAGGCCCTTACGCCAGACGATGCCCACGCCGTCACCCGTGAGGGTGTGTGCGTTTGACGTCGTCTTGAAGATCTTGCCGAAGCCGCCGGTCGCAAACACGATCGACTTAGCCTGGAACACGTGAATGTCGCCGGTGGCGAGGTCGTATGCGACGACGCCTGACGCCTTGCGGTCCTTGCCCTCGCCCGTCATCACCAGGTCGAGCACGTAGAACTCGTTGAAGAAGTTGACGCCCAGCTTGACGCAGTTCTGGTACAGCGTCTGCAGAATCATGTGCCCGGTGCGGTCGGCTGCGTAGCAGGCACGACGCACAGCGGCCTTACCGTGGTCACGCGTGTGGCCACCGAAGCGGCGCTGGTCGATCTTACCCTCGGGCGTACGGTTGAAGGGCAGACCCATGTTCTCGAGGTCGATGACCGCGTCGATGGCTTCCTTCGCCAGGATCTCTGCTGCGTCTTGATCGACGAGGTAATCCCCACCCTTGACCGTGTCAAAGGTGTGCCACTCCCAGTTGTCCTCCTCGACGTTTGCGAGCGCCGCGGCCATGCCGCCCTGCGCCGCGCCCGTGTGCGAGCGAGTGGGGTACAGCTTGGTAATGACCGCAGTCTTGGCCTTGGGGCCCGCCTCGATCGCGGCGCGCATGCCTGCGCCGCCTGCGCCGACGATCACTACGTCGAACTGGTGGTAGGTAACGCCGTCCTTGACGGTGACCTCTTCGCCCTCATGGGTATTTGTAGCCACGTGAGTCCTATTCTTCGATTCTCTAGAAACCTGGGGTGACCGCTACTTGGCCGTGCAGAACGACGCGACCAGCGACGGGTCAGCGCCCGCCGGGCAGGGGTCAAGCGTGTAGATCACAAACGTGCCGAGCAGAATCAGCAGCGCCGCCGACAGAAACAGTGCCACGCGAAACGCCTTCGCAAGGCCGGGGCGTGTGACGTAGTCGTTCACAATGGTGCGCATGCCGTTCGCGCCGTGGATCAGGGCAAGCCACAGAAGTAGCGTGTCCCACACCATCCAGAACGGCTGCGACAGCTTGCCGCCAACAAAGCCGAAGTCGATGGCGTGCACGCCGTCACCGATCATCAGGTTCGAGAACAGGTGACCGAACACGAGCACGAGCAACAGCACGCCCGAGACGCGCATGTAGATCCAGCCCCATTTTTCCCAGTTGGTACGCTTTGCCGCCGGGGTCTTGGCGCGCGGGGATTCAATCGTCATAGCCATGGTGCTTCTCCCTCGCCCTAGTGACCGAACACGTTCATCAGGTGGCGCGGCAGGAAGCCGGCCATCGTCACGGCCCACAGCACGATGACGATCCAGAACATGGTGCGGTGGTAACGCGCGCCCTTGCTCCAGAAATCGACCAGAATGATGCGAATGCCGTTGTATGCGTGGAACACGATCGCTGCGACGAGAGCGGCTTCACCCAGTCCCATGATCGGGGTCTTGTAGGTCGCCATCACTGCGTTGTAGGCCTCGGGGCTGACACGCACCAGCGCGGTGTCGAGCACGTGCACCAGCAAGAAGAAGAAAATTGCGACGCCGGTGATGCGGTGCAGCACCCACGACCACATTCCTTCGTTCCCGCGATACAGCGTGCCGCCCGGGCGACTCTTCTTTTTCACCGCTGGCGCGGCATCTGCCGTATGGGCTGACACGAGCTTCCTCCTAGATTCTGCATCGCCGAGCCATACTCGGCACTTAACAGTGCGGCACTCAGACAGTCGCGGGGGCACCCCAAACACAACTCCGCTGAGAATCCGCTGCGCCCCCATTATGACACCATTCGAGAGCTGCCCCGCACACAGCTGCCGTGGGCGCGTGTTCTCGCACCGGATCGTTATGTTCGACTCACCCCTCAGCGGCACAGACTACGCTTAGGCACATGTCCGACGTCGCGAATTCCACGGCCCCTCTCGACCGCTTCACGTGCGTGATTCCAGCCGGAGGTGTCGGCTCAAGGCTGTGGCCACTCTCGCGCGCAAATGCACCGAAGTTTCTGCTCGATCTGACGGGTTCTGGTGATTCGCTGCTGCGCACGACCTGGGATCGGCTCGCACCGATCACTCCCCCAGAGCGCGTGCTCGTCGTGACGGGCGTATCGCACCGTGATCTCGTCGAGAAGCAGCTCCCCCAGCTGCTCCCAGAGAACCTGGTCACCGAGAGCGAACCCAAGGACTCCTCGGCCGCGATCGGGCTCGCGGCCGCGATCCTGGAGCTACGGGACCCCGACGCGATCATTGGCTCCTTCGCGGCCGATCACGTGATCCGGGGCGAGGTGCTGTTTCAGCGGGCCGTCGAGACCGCTGTTCGAGCGGCGGATCAGGGCTACATTGCGACGATTGGCATTCGCCCCAGCCACCCCGCGACGGGGTTTGGCTACATCGAGGCGGGTGAGGCGCGCGGTGACCTGGCGAAGTTTGATCTCTACGACGTGAAGTCGTTCGTCGAAAAGCCCGAGGCGGATGTGGCCCGCGCGTATCTCGAAGATGGCGGCTACCTGTGGAACGCGGGCATGTTTATTGCGCGCGCGACGGTGCTGCTCGACCAGATGGCCCAGCAGCAGCCCGAGATGGTTGCTTCGCTGCGCGAGATCGCGGCGGCGTGGGGCACTGACCGGGGTGCAGCGGTGCGCGAACGTCTGTGGCCCACCCTCCCCAAGATCGCGATCGACTACACCGTCGCTGAGCCGGCCGCGAAGGCCGGCAAGATGGTCTGCGTCGCCGCGCACTTCGAGTGGGACGACGTGGGCGACTTTGCGTCGGTCGCGAACCTGCTCACGCGCGGGCGCGGTAACGATCTCGCCGTGCTCGGCGACCGCGCTCAGGTGCTGTCTGACGCCTCGAGCGGCATCGTCGTCTCAGAAAGCGACCGACTCGTTGCCCTCGTTGGGGTCGAAGACGTCGTGGTCGTTGACACCGCCGACGTGCTGCTCGTGACGACCAAGGCGAAGGCGCAAGAGGTCAAGAATCTCGTGGGCCGCATGAAGGTATCGGGCGGCGGCCACCTGCTCTAGCAGCCCTGGATTCTGCGAGTCGCAAGCTCCCGCAGAATGACGTGAAAATGAGCACCCTCCCCCGTCATTCTGTGGGAGCACCCTCCCCCGTCATCCTGCGCGACGGAGGAGTCGCAGGATCCACACCCAATGATTCTGCGAGTCGCAAGCTCCCGCAGAATGACGAGGAGTGGCCGCTAGGCGGGCATGATGAGCGAGAACGGGTACTTCTCGGAGGTTGCGACCCGCACGTCCTCCCCGAGCTCGGCGACACTCGCCACAGCGCCGACACCGGCGTAGCGGTCGCCCGTTTCGTAGTCGGGATCGGTCGAGATGACCACGCGGCCGCTCGCGTTCACGAGGGTCACGTCCTTGGCGATCGACAGGTCTTTCAGCATTGCGCCCTCGAGTGAGTGCACGAGCACATCGGCGCAGGCGACCCCCCAAAACCCACCTTCGACGATCAGTGGCAGCGCCGAGGTGATCGTGATCTCGTTCGAGCACAGGTAGTCAACGAACGGCCCCGCGACGTGCCGCTTGCCCGTGCTCTCGGGCACTCGGTACCACTCGAGGCGAACGAGGTCGATGGCGGCTTGCCCCGGCCCAAACGTTGACGACGCCAGCAGACTGCGTTCGGGCCCCTGCCACCAGGCGAGCGGATTTCCCTCAGCGACGATCACGTCGCTCGCGCAGTAGCCCGCGCCGTAGAGCGGGCGTTCGGTTTCGTCGAGGATCGCGTGCGCGCCACGCTCAAGCGCGTGCGCGAGCTGCGCGCCCGTGATCCGGCCCCCGGCAAGATGCGTGCGCAGTGTCGCCTCGAGCTCTGGCAGCCAGCGTTCGAGCGGCGCAAAAACGCCGTCGAAGAACGCGTCAACACGGTTCAACAGTTCGTGCAGCACGTCGTCGTACTGCGCCGGATCCTGTGGCATGGTCCCCTCCCCAGTGAGGCTTTTGCCGCTCAGCGTGCGAGGCGGCGTGACTCCAGTGTGTCATGAAGTTCGCTGCCAGGCGGCAACGCGAGGAGCTCAGCGCGAAACCGCACGAGCCAGCGCAGTGACCCGCGCACACTGTCGCGCACCGCAATGCGAGCAGCGGCGACGTCGCCCGCGCGCGTCGCGTCGATTTGCGCGGTGAGCGCGTCGTGCGTCGCAATGCGCGCGTTCTCGTCGAGATCTTGCAGCGCGAGCAGCGGCGTGAACTCGGTCTGCACGCGCACGTGCTCGTTGGTGAGCCGCACCGACTGACTGAGAGCAGCAAGCTCGAGCTGCACCTCGGTGACGCGCTTGCGCCACTGGTCGCGTTCGAGATCGCGCGCCTGCACGAGCACACCCGCCACCACCTCGAGCTCCTCGGCGGTGGCGCGCTGGCAGGCATACTCGGCGCACGCCGCCGACACGACTTCGTAGTGCACGCCGAGGTCGGCGAGCGCGACGCGGGGCATTTCCATGAGCGCACGCGCGTTAACCTCTTCGACCGCACCGCTGCTGGTGCGCACGAAGCTACCGCCGTTGCGCCCGCGCTTCGTTTCGATGAGGCCGCGGTGCCGCAGGCCGCTCAGCGCCTCGCGCACAGTGACGACCGCGACGCCCATGAGCGCCGACAGCTCAGTTTCACTGGGAAGCCGCTCCCCCTCGGTGAAGGCCCCCACCGAAATGGCTTGCACGAGACGTGACTCGACGAGCTCGGTGCGCCCCTCGTCACCAATCGGCGCAAAGGCGGCCGTGCGCAGGCGACTAGGCGGGGACTGCGTAAACGTTGAGCTCACCGCGCACCCTCCATTCGTGTGTGGGATTCACCAGAGTCTGACAGCTGTTGATTCAAGCCTAACTGTGTCGACCGTGACCGAATTGTAATGAACAAATCTTGATCCGTATTTAAACCTATTAAAACGTATGTTAATGTTTCTGCAACGGTTCGACAATGATGTTGAGGAGCGACGACATGTCACATACTTCTTCCCCAGGTGTTGCGGGAGGGTTCGGCAGCAGCCGAACCAGGCCCCGCAAAAACGAGGAACACACCAGCCTGCTCACCACCGCGACGACCGCGGTATCGGTGAAGCAGGTCACCAAGCAGTTCGGCGATTTCACCGCGGTGAAAGATCTCGATATCGAGATTCGCGATGGCGAGTTCTTCTCGATGCTCGGCCCCTCTGGCTCGGGTAAGACCACGGTGCTGCGCATGATCGCGGGGTTTGAAGCCGTCACCTCGGGCAGCATCGAACTGCACGGTGTCGACGTCACCCGCGACGCCCCGTTCGACCGCGAGGTCAACACGGTGTTTCAGGACTACGCCCTGTTTCCGCACCTCACCATCGCCGAGAACGTGGCCTACGGGCTCAAGGTGCGCAAGGTGCCCCGGGCCGAACGCGACAAGCTCGTACTTGAAGCCCTCGAACAGGTGCAGCTTGCGCAGGTCGCCGAGCGTCGCCCCTCGCAACTCTCTGGTGGTCAACGCCAGCGCATCGCGCTCGCCCGCGCCCTGATCCTGCGCCCGCGCGTGCTCCTGCTCGATGAGCCGCTTGGCGCGCTTGACAAGCAGCTGCGCGAGCAGATGCAGGTCGAGCTGAAGCAGATTCAGCGCGAGGTAGGCATCACGTTCATCTTCGTGACGCACGACCAAGAGGAGGCGCTGACCCTCTCAGATCGCGTGGCCGTGTTCAACAACGGCAAGATCGAGCAGGTGGGCTCGCCACGAGAGGTCTACGAGTTCCCTCAAACCGAGTTCGTCGCCAAGTTCTTGGGCACCACGAACCTGCTGCCCGCAGAGCTTTCGGGTCGTCTGCTCGGCGAGGCCTGCGTTCACAGTGTGCGCCCCGAGCGCGTCGAGCTTCTCGGCCCTGCCGACCAGCTTGAGCCGGGCGTCGTCTCGCTCGCCGGCACCATCGCCGAAGCGGTGTATGCAGGGCCCAACACCAAGTACCTCGTCGACACCGACCAGGGCGTGCGCATCATCGCAGAGAAGCACAACTCGCACACCCCGTCTGCGTCGCAGGGCGTGACTCGCGGCGATCGCGTCAACGTAGCGTTTCGCTACGACCACGCGACTCCCATTCCGGGCACCGCGTCGAGCAGCGACCGGGCCGCGGCCTAGGCGCCGTCCCTTCAACCACCCATAAACCCACTACCGCTTCGCGCAGCACAGCTGCTGCGCAGGCAACCACTTCCCCGACACCGGGGCATCACACAAAGGAGTCATGATGAACAAGAAGATGCTGGCCGTTCCGCTGGCCATGGCGGCGGCCCTGGGGCTCGCACTCGTGGGCTGTTCAAGCGGCGATGCTGGGGGCGACGCCTCGGGCGGCGGCTCGAGCGAACTCAAGATCGACGTGCCCGACGTACCCATGCTGGGTGAACTCGGCGACCCCGAGGGCGAAGTCAACATCGTCGCGTGGTCGGGCTTCGTTGAGCCCGAGTGGACCAAGCAGTTCGAAGAAGACACCGGCTGCAAGGTCAACCGCAAGATCGCGGGCACCTCAGACGAGATGGTGCAGCTGATGCGCACCGGCAACTACGACCTCGTGTCGGCCTCGGGCGATGCGAGCCTGCGCCTCATCGTGGGCGGCGACGTGCAGCCGCTCAACCTCGACCTGATTCCCAACTTTGGCGACGACATCGTGGAGGGCATGAAGGGTCAGCTGTACGACACCCTCAACGGCCAGTCATACGGTGTGCCCATCGGTCGCGGCGCCAACATTCTGCAGTACAACACCGACGTGGTGAAAGACGCTCCCACCAGCTGGGACATCGCGTGGGAGTCAGACAGCCCCTACGCCGGCAAGATCATCGCCTACGACGCACCGATCTACATCGCCGATGCCGCCGTCTACCTGATGGCGCACGAGCCCGACCTGGGCATCACGAACCCCTACGCCCTCGACGAAACCCAGCTCGCGGCCGCCGTTGATCTACTGAAGCAGCAGAACAAGATCATCGGCGACTACTGGTCAGACCCCACCGCACAGATCACCGCGTTCAACGGCGGCGACGTCGTGGCGGGCACCTCATGGGAGGTGCTGAAGAAGCTGTCTGAGAACCCTGCGCTCGAGGGTGTGCTGCCCGACGAGGGATCGACCGGCTGGTCAGACGCGTGGATGCTCGCGTCGAAGTCGGCCAACCCCACCTGTGGCTACCTCTGGATGGATTACACCTCGGCCCCTGACGTGAACGGCGCGATCGCCATGAACTTCGGTATGGCCCCGGCCAACGCAGCGTTCTGTGAAACCAGCGACGAGGCACGCGAGCACTGCGAGACGTTCAACGCCACCGACGAGGAGTACTTCTCAAAGGTGTGGTTCTGGACGACGCCCATCGAGCAGTGCATCGACGGTCGCACAGATGTGACCTGCACCAACTTCCAGCAGTGGACCGACGCCTGGATGACCGTTAAGGGCTAAGCCCCGCAGGTCTCCGCACACACTCCGGTGGCGGGAGCATTCCCGCCACCGGACCAAAACCCACCGAATCGCACCCCACGACTCGCACCCCATCGAATCCACTCACGTAAGGAATCGTCGTGTCGACCCCAACCTTCCTCGAGACCCGGCCCAAGCCGGTCTCCTCAGCCCTGCACAGGCACCCCAAGGGCCGCCTCGCCGCGCTGCTGACACTTCCCATGGTGTGGCTCGTCGGCGTCTATATTCTCGCCGTCGTTTTGATGCTCATCACCGCATTTTGGGAGACTGACCCCTTCACTTCAAAGGTGAAGCCGGGGTTTACGCTCGACCACTTCGCGAGCATCGTGACCGTGCCGGCCTACCTCAATGCCGCGCTGCGCACGCTCGGCATCGCACTCGCGGTCACCGCGATCTGCGCCACCCTCTCGATCCCCCTCGCCATCTACATGGCCAAGATCGCACGCCCCTGGCAGCGCGCCGCCCTCGCGGTCATGGTCACCCTGCCACTCTGGGCAGGCTACCTGGTCAAGATTCTCTCGATCCGGATCGTATTTTCTGACGGTGGCTTCATCAATTCAGTGCTTGGGCCGTTTGGTATTCACAGCCCCGGCTACGGCGTCTTCGTCACCATCATCGCGCTCGTCTACCTGTGGTTTCCGTACATGGCGATCCCGGTATATACCGCGGTGAGCCAGGTCTCACACAACCTGTTCGACGCCTCAGCCGACCTGGGCGCGCACGGCATGCGCACCATCTTCACGGTCATCGTGCCGCTTCTGAAGCCCGCCCTGATCGCCGGATCGATCTTCACGTTCTCCCTCAGCCTCGGCGACTACCTCGCCGCGAAGTTCGTGGGTGGATCAACCCAGATGATCGGTACGATCATCGCTTCCAACATCAACCTCAACCCGCCCGTGGCGGCCGCCTTCTCGGTCGTGCCCATCGTGATCGTGGTTGTCTACCTGCTCGTCGTTCGTAAGAGCGGCGCCATCGAGAACATCTAGGAGGCCGCAATGTTGCGCCTTGGCCGGGGTACCAAGATCACCCTCTCGGTGATCACCGCCCTCATTATTGTCTGCACCTACGTTCCACTGTTCGTGATCGTGGTGAACTCGTTCAACGCCAACCGCGTCGCCGGCTGGCCCGTCTCTAACTTCTCACTCGTGTGGTGGGAGAAGGCGCTCACCAACCCGGCGATGCACGCCGCCGTACTTAACTCGGTGATCGTCGCAGCGTCAGCCACCGCGATCGCGTTGCTGCTGGGCACCCTGTCGGCGTTCGCGCTGCAGCGGTTCAAGTTTTACGGTCGCGAGACCGTCAACCTGATCATCATTCTGCCGATCACCCTGCCGGGCGTCGTCACCGGTGTGGCACTGTCAAACACCTTTTACCAGGTGCTCGACCCGATCGGCATCAAGGTCGGCTACATGGGCATGATCATCGCCCACGCCACGTTCTGTGTCGTGATGGTGTTCAACAACGTAATCGCGCGGCTGCGCCGCATGAACCCGAACCTCGAAGAGGCCTCGATGGATCTCGGCGCAGGCATCATGCAGACGTTCCGGTCAGTCACTTTTCCGCAGTTTCGCAGCGCGTTCATTGCCGGTGGCCTACTCGCCTTCGCCCTGTCGTTCGACGAGGTGTACGTGACGATCTTCACCGCCCCACCCGGTGTCGACACGCTGCCGCTGTGGTTCATGAACCAGATGGGGCGCCCCAACGAGGCGAACCAGGTGAACGTGGTCGCGACGCTCATCATTCTGCTGTCGCTCATTCCGGTCTACTTCTCGCAGCGCGCTTCGGCAAACGCCGCGAAAGAGTTGAAGTAGGCGCGACGGGCGAAGGGCCCGGTCTCACTGCTCTCCGGTCGCAGCGGCTTCGCCGCCGCTCCTGCCAGACCCAACCAAGCGGTGAGACCGGGCCCTTCGCCCGTCCCCCAACATGCACAGCCCTGCGCGAACCCCACCCCGCGTCATCCTGCCTGACGCACACCCCTACGTCATCCTGCGTGAGCTTGCGAATCGCAGGATCCAAGACTCAACGCTCAACTTGCACTCATGCAGGAGATCAGCGCTTATGCAGGACCGAATTAGGGTTTTGATCCTGCACGAGTGCTGATCTCCTGCACGAGTGCAACCCGGCTCCTCCGTCGCGCAGAATGACCGGCAGTGGGGTACGTTGCGCAACTCCCACGTCATCCTGCGCGACCCCACCCCACGTCACCCTGCATGAGCTCGCGAATCGCAGGATCCATAGAAACACTCAATCTGCTTGCTGGGTTCTGCGACTCCTTCATTGCCCAGAAAGACAAACTCGATAGACCCAGGGGCGCCACTGCGTTGGGGTCTTCGTCTATGACAAACAATCGAGTGGGTGAGCTGGTTTTCCCGACTCACCCACTCGATTCAGCACTCAAGCGCGTCTACAACTAAGCGTTGGACACTGCTTGCTTGCGCCGTGCTAGAAGCAGCATTCCACCTGCGACGAGGAGCAGGCCGGCCGCACCGGCTCCGATCCATGGGAGCGTCCCACCGGTGGTCGGCAGGTGCTCGTTGTTCGGGCCGGACGGCTTTTCGGTGCCGGGCTTCGAGACCGACACGGTCTGCGCCGCGTCGTTGATGTCCGTATGCTCAGCGATGGGCTTACCGGTTGCCCCCGCACTCTCGAAAAGGTGCTCAAACGCCACGAGCACCTCACCGTCGAACCCTGCCGGGACCGTGAACTCCACATCGACCGTGCCATTGGCCTCGGCAGCAGTGAAGGTCGTGGAGCCCTTGATGCCGGTGGCGCTGCCGTCGGCCTTGTTCATAAGCTCACCGGTGACGGTGTACTCCGTGCCCGGCGTCAGATTCCGGTAGGCGACCGTGTCGATCACCTTGCCACCCTTGGCCGTCAGGACATGGTCCTGGTCGGCTGCATCGACCAGCGAGGTACCCATGACGGGGGTCTCCACGACGGGCGCTTCCTCGACCGTGACGGTCTGCGCTGCGTCGTCGATGTCCTCGTGGACAGCGACAGGCTCGCCGGTAGCCTCGTCGCCCTCGAAAAGCTGCTCGTAGGCGACGAGCACCTCACCGGCGAAGCCGGCCGGTACGACGAAGCTGACCTCTACGGAGCCGTTGGCTTCGGTCGGAGTGAAGGTCGTACTGCCGGTAATAGCCGTCGCAGAGCCATCAGCCTTGTGCATCAGCTCGCCGCTTACGGTGTACCCGGTGCCGGGGGTGAGGTTCTGGTAAGCGACGGTGTCGATCACGGTGCCGCCGTTCCAGCCCAGGATGTGGTCCTGATCGGCCGAGTCCACCAGCGACGTACCGATCGCCGGTTCCTCAACGACGGGCGCTTCCTCGACCGTGACGGTCTGCGCTGCGTCGTCGATGTCCTCGTGTGATGCAACAGGGACGAAAGTAGCTCCGTTCCAGCTGGCCAAGGTCTCGAAGGCCACGAGAGTCTCGCCCGCGTACCCCTCGGGCACGATAAAAGTGATGTCGACGGAACCATTGGTTTCGGTCGGGGTGAAGGTCGTGCTGCCCGTGATCCCGGCGCCCGAGCCATCAGCCTTGTTCATCAGCTCGCCAGTCACGGTGTACTCGGTGCCCGGGGTGAGGTTCTGATAGGCGACGGTATCGACCACCGTGCCGCCGTTCCAGCCCAGGACGTGATCCTGATCAGCCGAATCGACCAAGGAGGTTCCGATGGCCGGTTCCTCAGCGGCGGGCGCCTCCTCGACCGTCACGGTCTGAGCTGCGTCGTTGATGTCTTCGTGAACAGCAACCGGGTCGCCGGTCGCCTCGTCGCCCTCGAAGAGCTGCTCGTACGCGACCAGCACCTCACCAGCAAAGCCAGTCGGCACCGTGAAGGTCACGTCAACAGAGCCGTTGGCCTCGGTCGGGGTGAAGGTCGTGCTACCGGTAATCCCAGTGCCCAAACCATCTGCCTTGTTCATCAGCTCACCCGTCACGGTGTACTCCGTGCCCGGAACCAGGTTCTGGTAGGCCACGGTATCGACGACGGTGCCGCCGTTCCAGGCCAGCACTCGGTCGCCGTCAGCGGAGTCCACAAGCGAGGTGCCGATCGACGGCTCAGCGGCGTCCTGGCCCGTCCATGTCACGTCGGCGCTATCGCCGGCAGTGCTCGTGCTCGCCTGCACGAGGATGATGGACTGGGCGTGACTGCCGGTGGTCGGGGTCTGCGAGCCCTGGACGGGGACCGAGATAATATTCCCCGTCGGGCCTCCCGCTGCTGCAGACACAGACACCGTCGCAGACCCGGTCGTAGTCGCCCCGCGCACATCGAGGTAGATTTCCTGACCGTCCACGACGGCGTCAGTGGCGATCGGGTTTCCTGCGGCGTCGACGATGTCGAAGTCCGGTGTGGACACAGACACCGCTGCCTGGTTCGTACTCACGACGAACGGGCCGACGAGGCTGTCGCTCGTCTGGGCGCCACTCGGCGCGGCGATCGTCGCCGTGACCTCGGCATCGCCCGGAGCCAGGCCAGGGTGGGTGTTCACGCCGTTGACCAGGTACCAGTAGAGGTCTTTTGAGTTGTCGGTTTCCCAGTTCCAGTCCGCGTCCCAGGCCAAGTCCGTGTAGCGCCAGATCGCGTACTGGGTCGCCTCGATGGCGTCGTTCTCGGTGAGCTCGGTGATGCCCGCAGCCGCTTCGAGATCTGTCAGGCTGACCGCCGGGTACCCGTTCGCGAGCACCCAGAGAACCTTGCCCTGAACCGCGGAGTCAACGAAGTGGTTCGAGCCGAGGAACTCGGTGAAGTCACCAACAATCGCTTCTGTGTTCGACCTCGACGACAGGTCGTGCTCGATGCAGTAAGCCCACCCATCCGGTTCTCCTGTCGCGGGGGTTTCGTACCACACCGGCCACATGCCTGTGCCCCCATACCCGACCTTGGCGCCGACGTGAACCGCGTCGCCCGAATCGACTGCTGAGGCGGCCGTCACGGGGGCTGCTACGAGCCCGACCGTGATCAACACAGTCCCCAGTAACCTCGCGAGTCTCTTCAAACGGGGTCTCGCCCCCTCTAGCTTGTCCAATGTGTTCATCCTCTCGATCAGTACCGTGTTGTTCCTTGTCGCCAGTCGGCAGCATCGTTACCGCCCGCGGGGGTCAAATGTTCCGGCACGTCACTCATTTCAACGCATACTTTCAGCATGTACTCAGCCAACGAAGAAAATGACCCCCACGTGGAGGTCACGTCCCGACGGCTGGCAAGGATAGACCGACGTTCTGGAAGTCACGCATTACGCAACAAGCGGTCCCGCACCTGATGCGTTCGGGTGCGGGTGGGGGTGCCTACGCGCAATTCCACGTCATCCTGCGTGACCCCATCGATATGCTGAACCTGTTGTTGTTGGTTCATTCGCGGATCAGGTGAACATGAGACTCATTCGCTCGATCTTCACGGGGCTCGGTGTCACCACCGCGAGCGGTTTAGAGCCCGCCTGGTCCGGTGGAGCCACAAACACACTTCTGAGGTCGATCACCCGGGTTGTGATCACTGCGATCATGGCCTGGCAGGCCGTCATGGTCGCAGTGACGGTGGTATCACTCAGACACCATGGGTGGGACCTCGCGAGCGTCCAGCTCTTGATCGGCGTGCTGGGAGCTCTCGCTGTCCGCTCTCGACGGCCCGACCGCCTGTGGCCAGCGCTCACAATGGCAATGATCGTCGCGGGCGCGTGGAGCTATGTCGCGAGCAGCAGCATCGACTCCGCCCTCACATTCGCAGCCTGTTGGCAGATCAATTTCGCATCGTTCTTTGCTGGATTGCTCATTCTTCGGCGCTACGTCATCTGGCTTGTCGTAGTCGCGGCCGCAGGCGCGTCCGCGACAATCTTACTTTTCCTCCCCCACTGGGGGCTTCAGCTTCCGCTGTCGGTCGTCGTCACGCAGGTGACAATCGTCCTCGCCATTAGGTTGGGAGTTGCTGCGTTACTGCGCGAGTCAACCAGCGTGGACCGCGCAGTCACAAACGCTGACGAAGCTACCCTGCAAAACGAGGCACTGGAGCAGCTCGGTGCACGGTTAGCAGAAGAATCGCGCGTGCTTCACGACACCGCGATCAACACGTTTGCTGCGATTGCCTCTGCTAGTTTGGGGCACGCTGAGGCGACCATGGTCAGGGAGCAATGCGCGAGGGATGTGACCCTACTGGAACAGCTGCGGGGCACCGAAACAGCAGCACCCAAGGTTTCCCTCATGGACGTGTTCGAGCAGCCCGGGCTCCCTGCTCACAGGAGCGGGTTGGAAGATGCAGGACTTGCGCGGATCAACGGCTTGCTTTCCGCTGACGTCATCATTGCGATCGTGGGGTGTGTGCGGGAGGCCGTCAACAACGCAACGAAGCACTCCGGGGCCGAACATGTCGCTGTCGATGTAGCCGCTCACGAGCAAGAACTTGTCATTCGAGTGGCTGACAACGGACTCGGTTTCTCACGAGATTTCGTACAAACACGCGGAATTGTTGCCTCAATTGAGCAGCGAGCGAGACAGCAGGGCTGCACTGCGAACCTGTGGAGCAGCCCAGGGGTCGGCACGACAGTTACGCTCCGAGTTCCGCTGACTCCCCGCGCCTCCGAGTTAAGCCCTATGCCCGATGACCGTGCGCTTGCGCGTGCGGCGGAGTCCGCGCGGCGGCGGGCCAGCACATACTGGGGAATCGGCGTCACTGCCGAGAGTATTGTACTCACCTTGGCCGGAGGCACCAATGAGGGCTTCGCGCTGTGGCCGATGATCGTGATTATGGCACTGGCGGTGGGCATTGCCTGGCTGCCAGCTCATCGCAGAGTAGCCGTACCGTTACTCATCGCCGCAACGCTCGTTGTCTTCGTGCTCTCAGCTCGAGCCACATCATTTGGTACGGTGGGCGCAACGCACTGGCAGGCACTCGCTGCGGCGGGTCCGTTCGTTTTACTACTTTCGGTATCCGGCAGCCGCCGGTGGCGGGTCCTGGCGGCCTCGTCATGGGCGGCGGTTGCCTTTTTGCTTGCAATCACGGTCGCTCCCCAGTCCATTACAGGAGCGGTGATCGTTGTCCTCGCTGGGCTCGTCGGGCTTGGGTTCTCGGGCGTCTGGGCAATGTTTCAGGGTTTCATGTCGAGGCTTTCAGATCTCGCGGCGACCGCACGTCGTGACGAGTTTCAGGCTCGGTTACGAGGCGAACAGGAGGCTGCGGCTCAAATGAGCTATCAGCGCTGGACTGACGCCGGGCTCAGCGAGGCCTCCGAGCTGCTACGGGGAATTCGTGACGGCCTGTTCGATCCGGGTGATGATTCGACTCGCTCGGCCTGCGACGAGGAAGAACTCTACCTGCGGCAGCTCGTTTTGATCGACCCTGGGCTTGTACATCTCGGCACCGTCTTTACACCTCTGCTGTACCTCGCACGTGAGCGTAGAGTCAGACTTACTTTGCGGCTCGGTGATCGCGACACACATGACGCAGACTCAGCCTCCGTGATTGCCGAGGTCGTGCGCGCGGGCATCCTCGCTACAAGCGAGTCCGGATCGTTGGCCGCGACCCTGTTTCCGGTGGAGCGCGGGCTACAGCTCACTCTCACCGGCGCGGACCTCAACGTGCCTGAGCGCTTCGCTGGGAGCTCCCAGCTCCTACACCTCGGAGACGTCGATGTGCTCGAGATTCTATTCGAAGCAACGACTCGACCCAACGCACAGATCTCTGGCTTGTAGACAAGAATAGAGTCAATCGGATTGTTAACCTTCGAGGGAGGCTCCATGTCTGGTGGCGACCCACACAAAGCACGGATCGCAATCGTCGAGGATCACGTACTGCAACGAACACGAACGGAAGAGCTCCTCAAAACATCTGGGCAGTACGAGGTCGTGTTCAGCGGTGAGTCAGCCCCGAACTTCATCAGGTGGTCTGCCGCCGCGGCGCAGTCACTAAGGCCGCACTTGCTCATACTTGACCTCATGGTTGATCGACAACCCAGTGTGAGCCCCGCACACGTCGAGATGATGGTAAAGGGTGGACTAAAGGTTTTGGTGCTTTCGGCGCTTGCCTCTCCTGCTCTCGTGCGGCAGGTGATCAAGGCTGGCGCTGCGGGCATCGTGGGTAAGCGTGACAGTGAAGCGAGCATCCACGAGGCGGTCTCGGCGGTGCTCGAAGGCCGAGAATGGGTCACTGCAGAGCTCGCCTCGGTCATTGCGGGCGACCCAGAGAGGCCGGAGCTGAGTGTTCAAGAGGAACGCGCGCTTGTGCTCTACGCCTCGGGGTTGAGCATCGAGAATGTTGGCCTTGCTATGAATATCAGCCGTGAAACCGCAAAGCAGTACTTGGACCGCGTGAAGAAGAAATATGCGTCGGTGGGAGTGCCCGTGCGTTCTAAACTCGACTTTGGTCGCGTCGCATGGGCGGACGGCTACCTCGGCCCTTCGCTGCCTTCAGGCTCACCAAATCTTCCATGACGATCTGCAGCCCCGGCTCCTTCGATGGGATGCCCGGATCCGGGGCTGCATACCCCCATCGTTATACAGCACGACAGGGGCGGTGCCGGTGTGGCGCTGCCACGCTTCTACGCAGGTCTGGGGGAGCGACCGTAGTAGAACCAGCAGTTCCACTCAACTAGATGCACTCTCCAACTTCCCAGCTAGAACGTGAAATGACCCCGCGTTGGGGGTCACACACGGCGGCCCGAGGGGGCTGGGGCCGCCGATTGGTTGGGTCTGGCAGGAGCGGCGGCGAAGCCGCCGCGACCGGAGAGCGGCGGCCCCAGCCCCCTCGGGCCGCCGTTCCCCCTCTATAGCCGGTCGCCGTGCTTCTCGCGCAGCTCTTCGACCGCGCGCTCGAGCGCCGGGTCATCGCCGCGTGCGAGCGCCGCGTACTGCAGTGTCACACCATCATCGGTCAGCAACGCCTTCACCCACATGCGTCGGCGCGGCACAAACAGCGACCAGATGAGGCCACCGAGCGCGAGCAGCGCGAAGATCAGCACTCCGGTCTGCGCAGGGTTGCGCATCACGTCGAACGCGGCGTAGCGGGGCGCGGCCTCGAACGTGAGCGTGCCCATACCGTCTGGCAGGTCGATCGTCTCCCCGATCGTGAGCTCGAGCGACTTCTTATCGATCGCGCGGCCCGTGAGCTGTTGCATATTCTCGGTATCGAGCGCGTACACCGACTGCGGCACACCGCTGTCGATGCCGAGGTCACCCTCGAATACGTCAAGTGTCAGCACGGGGTTCTCAAGGTCGGGGAAGTTCGAGGTGTATGCGCCCGATTCGAGGTCGACCTTCGTCGGGTAGAAGAACCCGCGCAGCCCCAGCTGGGTGCGCTCACCGTCGCCCTTCTTGATGCCGTACGGCACCTTCACCACGCCGAGCGACACCATGTTCGTGTCTTGCGGAATAAACGGCATCGACTCGCTGTACACGGTCTCGCCCTCGGCGTTACGAATAGTGAGGGTCGGCGCATACCCGTTTGCGATCAGGTAGATCGGTGAACCGTGCACTCGCAGCGGGTGATTCACCCGAATGACTTCCTCCGACTCCGTGCCGTCTGGGTCGGTGAGCTTCATGCTCGCAATGTAGTCCTTCACCTGACCGAGCGCGTCAACGTTGCCATCTTCGGGGGTCATGTAGTCCACCTGCAGCGACTTCAACTGCAGCGTGAACGGCTCAAGCGATTCGCTGTCGAAGCCGTTACCCGAGTTCACAGTGTCGTAGTCGATCAGCTGGTTGACCATCGTCTCGCCCTCGACGAGCACCTTCTGGCCATTGAAGGTGAACGCGCCGCCCACCCCTACACACACGAGCACGCCAAGCAGCGCGGTGTGAAACAGCAGGTTACCGGTCTCGCGCAGGTAACCGCGCTCGGCCGACACCGAGATCTCGGTGACACCGCGGCGGGTCACGCGCTGCACCTCGGTGCGGTATCGCGAGCGCTTTAGCACGTCGCGCGCCTCAGTCACGGCGCGCGCCGCGAACTCTTCGCGCTCTGCGGGCGTCGCGCTCGGGTTCGAGACGCGCACCTCGGTGAAGCCCGCCATTCGGTTTAGCCGCGCGGGAGTCTTTGGTGGCTTACCGCGCCAGGCTTTCCAGTGATGGGCGACGCGCGGCAGCACGCAGCCGATCAACGAGATAAACAGCAGCAGGTAGATCGATGAGAACCACACCGAGCTGTACACATCGAACGCCTGCACGGGGAACGCGTCGAGAATCGGAAACAGCTTGGGATGATCCGCTTCGTACTGCAGCACCCCATTGGGGTCTGCACTGCGCTGCGGCAGCAGGGAGCCAGGGATCGCGGCGACCGCGAGCAGCAAGAGCAGGATCAGGGCCACCCGCATGCTGGTGAGTTGGCGCCAGAACCAGCGACCCCAGCCCTTGAGGCCAAGCTCGGGTGACTCCGCGCGTACCTGCGCGCCAGAGCCGTCATCGTAATCAGAGGGGCGTGACATATCCGCCAATCACCGCCTGCAGTGCATACATCATCTTGCTCCAGAGGCCGGTCACCATCAGGAGACCGATGAGGATCAGCAGCGCGCCGCCGATCACGTTGACGGCACGAATATGCCGCTTGAAGAATGTCATGGTTTGGGTCATCCAGCCAAAGCCGAACGCAGCGAGCACGAACGGCAGCCCGAGCCCGAGGCAGTACCACAGCGCCAGTATGACCGAGCGGCCGACCGAGCCCTGCTGCAGGCTCAGCCCCATGATCACGGTGAGCGTGGGTCCCATGCAGGGGGTCCAGCCGATCGCGAACACGATGCCAAGCACGGGGGCACCTACGAGACCAAAGCGCGGCTTGAGTTTGAGCTTCTTATTGTTCTGCATGAACCCAAACCCGCCAATGAACACGAGTCCCATGAGCGCGACAAAGACACCCATGATGCGGGTCACGAGCGGCTCCCAGTCGAGCAGCCACACGCCCACCGTGCCGGCCGCCGCCAAAAAGGCGACGAGCACCACGGTGAAACCCAAGATGAACAGCAGCGCACCCAGCACCAAACGCCTGCGCGCCGGCTTCGCGTCTGCGCCAGACCCCGAATCGGTTCCCGCGCTGGCGCTCACATAGGCGAGGTAGCCGGGCACGAGCGGCAGCACACACGGTGACAGGAACGAAAGCACACCCGCCGCGATCGCGATCAGTGACGCGACGAGCAGCTGGCCATCAGCTACGAGGTCTTGCACCCCCACCGTTACTGCTCGCTCGCGGGCTTTTTATCGGCCGAGGGCTTCGAATCAGACGCTCCCGTGCCGGCAGACTGCTCGTCGAGTGTCTCGTTGATGAGCGTGCGCAGCTGCGACTCACCCGCGAGCATGCCGAGCACGCGGTGCGCCACGCGCCCCTCAGTGTCGAGCACGAGCGTGGTGGGCACCGCGTTGAGCGGCACCTGGCCCGCGAACGCCTTCTGCACGGTACGACCGCCGGGGTTGTCCATAATCGAGGGGTACTCGATACCAAACTCTTCAGAGAACTGGGTCGCCTGGGCAACCTGATCGCGGGTGTTGACGCCCAAGAACTTCACACCCTGCGGCGTGAACTCGTCATAGGCTGCCACCAGGTCGGGCGCTTCGTACCGGCACGGTGCGCAGCCGGCGTACCAGAAGTTCACAACCGTCACAGAGCCGAGTGTGTCTGCCGAGCTGAACACATCGCCGGTCTCGGTCTCCCCCGAGTACTCGACGGGTTCGGTGCGCTCAGACGGCGCGAAACTCGCAGACGAGCCGTCGCCCGCCACGTACCCCTTATCGCTCGACTCCTGCCACTGCTTCGCGAGGTCGTTCCCGCCGCCGCTGCAGCCCGCGAGACCCACGAGGCCCGCAAGTGACAGGGCGAGCGCGGCACCGATCCGGCGCGAACGCGTGTTCTCTAGCTTCATTACACCGCTCCCACATCGATCGCATCGCCCTGCAGCCCAGCTGCGGGCGTGCGATACTCCACCTCAAACCAGCGTTCGCCGCGCTTCTCGAAGCTCGTGATGCTCGAGAGCTCACAACGGCGTGAGGCGGGGCTGTGAAACAGGGGCTTATTAGCGACGTCCAGGTGCGTCACCCAGATCGGGTTTTGGTGCGCGACCATCACGATGTCGCCGCCGCGCGTCGAGTTCCAGGCATCGTCCATCGCGGCTCGCATGCGCGCCGCGATGCGCCGGTACGGCTCGCCCCAGCTGGGACGCAGCGGGTTGAGCAGCTTGTGCCAGTGACGCGGGTTTTTGAACGCCGAGTCGGGGCCAGAGTTGACCATGCCCTCGAAGTAGTTGGTGGGTTCGATGATGCGCTCTTCGGTGATGATCTCGAGGCTCAGCGCGCTCGCGATGGGGCGCGCTGACTCCTGGGCGCGCTGCAGCGGTGAGGCATAGAGCCTGGCGACCGCGCGATCGGCCGCGGCGATCTCGAGGGCGGCGGCCTCGGCCATCAGATGCCCGCGCTCAGACAAGCGAAAGCCAGGAAGGCGGCCGTACAGCACGAGATCTGGGTTGTGCACCTCGCCATGGCGCACCAGATGCAGGAGTTTGTCGCTCACACCCGCCATTCTACGTTCGCCGCGCTGCCGCTCTCTGAGAACTTGGGCAGTTTGGATGTGCACGCAACCAAGCTGCGCGGCGGCTAGACTATCGGGGTGACTGAGCGCGTATTAATAAAGGACCTCCCCACCGTTGACAATGGCGCGACCGTGCGCGTGTCTGGCTGGGTCGAGAAAGTGCGCGACCAGCGCTACGTACAGTTCGTAGTGCTGCGCGACGAATCGGGCGCGGTGCAGCTCGTGAACGGCGGCGTGCTGCGCGAACCCGACGCAGACAACCCCCGCTCAGACATTCTCGTGCCCCGCACGAACACCATCTCTGAGCTCACCCACGGCACCTTCATCACCGTCACCGGTGAGCTGCAGCACAATGAGCGCGTCAAGCTCGGCGGCGTTGAAGTGCAGATCGAGACGATCGAGGTTGTTGCGAAGTCGCTGCCCGACAACCCCGTCGCCGGCGACTCGAACATCGACGTGCGCCTCGACTGGCGCTTCCTCGACCTGCGTCGCCCCGAGCAGAACCTCGTGTTCCGCATTCAGACCACGCTGCTGCACGCGATGCGCAACGTGTGGGTGGACCGCGGCTTCATCGAGATTCAGACCCCCAAGCTCATGGCGTCGGCGTCTGAGTCGCGCGCTGAGCTCTTCGAGGTCGACTACTTCGAGGGCAAGGCGTTTCTCGCGCAGAGCCCCCAGTTCTTCAAGCAGATGGCACAGGCCGCTGGCTTCGGTGGCATCTTCGAGGTAGGCCCCGCCTTCCGTGCCGACCACTCGTTCACCTCGCGCCACGCGACCGAGTTCACCTCGATCGACACCGAGCTGTCGTGGATCGACTCGCATGAGGACGTCATGGAGCTGCACGAGGAGCTGCTCGTTGCTGCCCTCACCGCGGTGAAGGAGAAGCACGGCGAGGAAATTCAGAAGCTCTTCGGCATCGACGTCACCGTGCCGTCGCGCCCGTTCCCCCGCATCCCCCTGGCCGAGGCCAAGGAGATCGTCAAGGAGGAGGGCTACGAGATTCCCCGCGCCGACGCCGACATGGACCCCGAGGGCGAGCGCCGCATCTCGGCTCACGTCAAGAAGAAGTACGACCACGACTTCGTGTTTCTCACGGACTACGCGACGTCGATTCGCCCGTTCTACCACATGCGCCACGCAGACAACCCCGAGCTGACCAACAGCTACGACCTGATCTACCGCGGCACCGAGATCTCGACCGGCGCTCAGCGCGAGCACCGCATCGACGTACTCGAGGCACAGATCGCCGACAAGGGCATGGACGCCGCCGAGTTGAATTTCTACCTCGACTTCTTCCGCTACGGCGTGCCCACGCACGGCGGCTTCGGCATGGGCCTGAACCGCGTGCTGATGCTGCTGCTCGAGCAGTCCTCGATCCGCGAGGTGACCTACCTCTTCCGCGGCCCGACGCGCCTCATGCCGTAATTTTCACGGATTCTGCACCGTAGCTGCCCGCGTGCGTGGCAGCTACGGTGCCGGGTTTTGATCCGGATCAAGGGGAGCGCCCCACGCTTGTGCGTAGGGCGCTCCCCTTTTTTGTATCAGGTTCGAACTTTGTCTCCGTGCTGAGTAGAGTGGGGGTATCCGGGTTCTTTCGAGACACTTGTCTCGTCCTGGTACGTAGCGGGGGGTCACTACGTACAGCCTGACCGGCTTGGTCGTCGGCGCTCCTCGCGTACGCATAGGGGAGGGAAACATGGCTACCACAGCAAATTCATCGCGGCGCACACGCAAGATTGCGGCCATCGCGGCAGGCATTCTCGTCGTGGGCGTCGCCGCCACGTACACGCTCGCTTCATGGACTGACTCAGAGTGGGTCTGGGGCGGTGCTGACGGCGACGCAGTTGGCACCTCGAAATTTGAAGTAGAGCAGTTCACTGAAGGCGATTGGCACCAGGATGAAACCAATCCCGGTGGCGCGCTCGATTTCACGGCTGCCGCGCAAGCACTGGCGCCAGGCGATACCGTCTACGCACCCGTCTCACTACGCACCGTCACCGGTTCGGTCGGCGGCGACGTAACCCTGCAGGGGGCTGTCCAGTCCGCGAGTGCTACGGCCGGAGCAGACGCGCCGGGAGTCGGCCTATGGAGTGCAGTCAACCTCACGGTTCACACGTCGGCCGCCACTGTCGCGCCCGATTGCACGAGCGCGGCCTTCACCGCTGGTGACTGGACCGAGGTTCCCGGTGTCTCAGCTGCTTCGCTGTCGGCCGGAGCGACTCCGACCACGGGAGTGCAGACCCTCGCCGCGGCTACTACTGCCCTTCCCGGAGCACCCCAGCATTACTGTTTCGTCATCAACCTGCCCACAGACGCTGAAACGACCTTTCAGCAGGCCAACTCCGGCATGACACTGCAGGGCCGCACGATTGCCCCCGCTTGGGAGTTCGCAGCAGAGTCTAACTAATAACCCTCGTCAGGTTGCGAAGCTCGGCTGCTCGCTGGAATTTCGCGACCTGAGCGACCTCTAAGGTGCACATGTTGAGCAAGATTCTCGGGGCCGCCGTGACGACGCTTCTTGTCGTCGCGGCCCTCGGGCTTGCCTCATGGTTTGCATTCTCTGCGGCGACCGGCGCGACACTCATCACGTTTCGCACGGGCTCCATGAGCCCGACGATGCCGCAGGGAGCGCTCGCACTATCGATGCCGGTCAAAGCTGGCGACATCGAGGTGGATGACGTCGTCACAGTGAAGCGTTCTGGTGAGGAGTTACCGGTTACGCACCGCGTCGTTGAGGTGCGAGACGCAGACTACGCAACGCAAGAGCAACGCATTCCCGATGACGCCCGCGAGCTCGTGCTCAAGGGCGACGACAACGCGACCATCGACATGCTGCCCTACGTCGTGAAAGATGCGCGGCGTGTGGTGTTCGCCACACCGCAGGCAGGGGCAGCGCTCATGCTCATGCAGTCGCCCATCGGGTTGGGTGTGCTGATCTTGCTCGCGGGCACCGTTACCACCTGGGCGTTCTGGCCAAAGCGCGAGGTCGGCTCTGTCGATGTCGACGACGCTAGTACCCCCGACGAACCAGCCACACGTAATGATGCATTGGAGGTAGACGCATGACTCAGAGTCGAAGCCGGTCGCGCGCGGTATCTTCTGTGCTCGTTATTGTGTTTGCCGCCGTTGCAGGGCTTGGACTAACGCTCACCGCTTCGCGCGCGTCTGCAGTGTTCACCGAGATCACTGAGACCGGCACTCCCGGGTACATCACACTCTCCCGTGACACCGCTACTCCGCTCTGGGCCACCCTCGAACCGGGCCAGTCAACGCACTGGCGCATTCGCGCATCGCTCGAGAGTGCTACCTCTGGGTCTCTGGCGATCGAACTGCGCGGCAGTGGTGATCTGATTGATGATGCGGGCCTCACAGGCAGCGTAGACGCCTGTGCCGGAGCGTTTGATCTCGCCTCGCTCCAGTGCTCTGGTGTGGCAACTTCAGCTGTTTCTACAGTCGCGCTGCGTGATCTGCCGACGGTGGGCGACAGGATTCAACTTGCAGACATAGAGCAGGGCGCACCGCGCGAGTTTCTAGTCACTCTGACTTTGCCCGCAGACGCAGTGATTGCAGAGGGGGCTTCGCAGACCGCTCGCGTAGGGCTCGGCGTCCATGCTTCTGGCGACACCGTTTCCCCAACTACCCCTACTCCCGCGAAACCAGCTGCTCCGCAGCTGACGCTCACGGGCGCTGACCTCTTGCCCCTCGGGGTATTAGCGGTCGGTCTCGTTGGCCTCGGTGCCGCGCTTGTAATGCGAAGGCGGGCAGCACGATGAGCTTCTTCAAACACCGCCGCACGGGCAGGCGTACCATGGGCGGCGCTGCCGTAGGCGTGATCGCGGCCACCGCTCTCGTGGCACAGATGAGCATCGTCTCAAACGCGTCCTGGCTCGACAGCGAGTGGGTAAGTGCACCGTCGGTAGGCACCGTAGATTGCACGGACCCGGAGGGCGCATTTGTTACCCGAGGTAACGGCCGAGCGCTGAGCGGGTCACTGCTCGGCATCGATCTCGATGACGTTGCCGAGGCGAGCGGCGTGACGGTTACCAATGACGGCCAGCGTGACGTCCACACTCCGCAGGGGGCCCTCCCCGCGACCGCTCCGCCAGCGTGGGCCGACCCACTGAACGTCGGGCTCCTCAGTCAAGCAATCAACCTCGATCTCGGTAATGGTCTGCTGCAGCTACCGCTCGACAACAGCACTGGCGCAGTCGGTCAATTCGGATCAGCTTCAACCTTTGGGGTGGCGGAGGGTGCCGCCGGGTTCATTACGTCGAGCGGCGGCATCGCTACCGCGCCGGGCAGTGGCTACCCAGAACTCGCGACGCTGAAGCTGAAGCAGCTGCTCGCTCAGACAAATCCAATAGTGGCGGACACGCTTGGCGATGTGACTGACCTATCTCTAGAAATCGGGGCACTCACTGGCCGAGCAGAACTAGACGGCTGCTCGGAGTCTTGGTCAGCTCTAGCTTCGGATGCCATCACGAGAGAGTACCTAATCGCTTCTCTGTCCAGCACCATCGAATCACCCACTATTGTTACTCTCCGAGACGCTGTAAGTGACGCAATCGCTGCCCTCCAACCAGCTGTCAACGGGATACTTGCGGATCAAGGGCTGTTGAACTCGATTACAGGACCTCTTGTCGCGAATCTCACGAGCATCTTGGCTGGACCGAATGGTTCGGGGCTTCTTCGCATTGATGGCACCGACATAGCGATCACGGCAACCGTTGATACGTCCGCTTTGACCGCGCTATTGTCCTTGCCAATCACCGATAGTCACAACATCGTATCGATCGATTTAACGGGCGGTAAGGTCTCCATTGACTTTGCTGCACTAGTCGGCAAAGCGTATAGCGGTCAGCAAGGTCTCGGGCTTAACGGACTACCCCCAAACACAGATCTATTAGCGAACGCAAGCGTGCTGAACGTACTCTCGCTCGCGATTTCTGAAGCACTGAGCGATTGGATCGGGGTTGTCGAAGACACGCTAACCGCAACCATAGATTCCATCGATATTGTTGTCGCCCTGCAGGTAAATCTCTCGGTATTTGTAACAGTTTTGGTTACAAGTTCCTGGATTGAAATCGGCAGTATTTCTGCCACTGTTTCCGGATCCCTGCTCGACCTCTTAGCCGACACCGGCACTATCGATGCTGAGCTTGTCTTGCTCTCAGGGTTGAGCAGTATTCCTATACTTGGCACGGCGCTTGTTGCGCTACTTAATGGCGCACTCAAACCAGTAACAAACCTGCTTACGTCGACGATTAAAAGCACATTGGGCGGTCTCGTCGGGGCCGCGCTTGATGGTGTACTTGATGGGCTCCGGGTTCTACCCCCAACCGTGAACGAAGCAGTCACCGGAATCCTAGATCTCGTTGAATCAATATCAGCGGCCCTTTTTTTGTCAGGCACAATCCAACTATTAGTCAACGCACAAAACCGTCCTGAATCAGGTGCACCCGCGCCTCTAGATTGGGCAGAAATTCCGCCAGGCCAGTATGACGTCGCAGCTTTACGGGTTGGGATCCTTGGTCTCCTCAGCGAGAATGATGTCAGGCTCTACCTCGGCAGGGGGTCGGTAGGGCCTGTCTGTTCCCAGGCCGAAGTAGCCGCGGGTGCATGTGCAAACTACTAATCCCTGACGCTCCTCGCGTCACGCCCGCGAGCGTTCTAGCTTGCCCGCCGCACCACCACGACCGTGTCTTCAAGGTGGTGTTCGTGGCCGTCTGGGCCCGCAGCTGTACGTTCTCGCACCTCGGCTATCTCGACCGTCCACCCGTCGACCTCTCGCCCCTCTGAGCTGAGCCCCAGTGCGAGCAGTGCGAGCTCACCGGCCGGTGACAAGAACTCACCGGGGTGGTTCTTCGCCCACGGCGGCGGAGCCGCGTGCGACAAGATCACGAGCCGGCCGCCGGGAGCGAGCCGCGTCAACGCCGTGCGCAAGATCAGCTCCCGCGGCAGCTCAACGGGCGACTGCATAAAACTCGCGGTGATGAGATCGAACGGCTCGCCTGAACCGTCGACCTCAGCAGCGCGCAGCGTCCACTCCCCCAGGTCGGCGGCAATAAATCGCGCGCTCTCGAGCCCGCGGGCCGAGGCTTCGGTGATGCCTCGCGCCACGGCCGTGGGCGACAGGTCGATGCCGGTCGCGCTCCAGCCGTGTTCGGCGAGCCACAGCACGTCACCGCCCTCACCACACCCCAGATCGAGCGATCGCCCGGGCTCCCAGCGCTCCGCGACCTCGGCCAGCACTCGGTTCACCCTGCCCGACCACACCTGCCCAGCCTCGGCATAGCGCCGCTCCCAGAACTCAGCAGGGTTGGCCTGCGGATCCGGAGCTGAGTGCGCACCAGCGTGCTCAGCTGAGCACGCGGCAGCAGGGGGCAAGTGAGGGGCCGTCGAGTCAGTGGGTTCGTGCGATGCCATATGCCCAGCATGGCCCGCGACGAGCCTTACGCGCAATCGTGTTCGCGCACGACGTTGAACCTCATGCCGAATCGATGCTTGAGCTGGCAGAATGATCTGCACTGCTTCTGAATTACCTTGGAGAAGAAATTATGCCGCTTCGTTCTTCGCGCGCTGGTCGCCTAGCGACCGCGGCCCTAGCCGGAGCTGCGGCAGTGTCGCTACTCACAGGCTGCACACTATTGGCTGGCGTGCCCGGCTTGTTCGGGGGCGACGCTGGGCCAGCTGGTTCCGGATCGCGCGACAGCTCAGGGCCGGGGCCGGGTGCCGCCCCGCAGACGGCCGAACGGAGCAGAGATTCCCCCGGCGAGGCAGCTACCCCCGAGGCGGTTTCGACCTATCACCACGAGGGGCTCGGAGTCTGGTTCGACTACCCGCAAGCGTGGAGCGTGGCCCCGTTCGCGAGCGCCGAGGAAGCCAAAGATCGCGGGTTCGAGTTCGCGGGATGCGGCAACCAGACGTCGTGGGATCAGCGCCCCGTGCAGGTGTTTGATGAGCGTGGCACCGAAGTCGCGGCGCTCGGGCGCACCATGAACGTTGGCTGCGTGGCCGTGCCCGCGGTCTCGACGATCGAGATCATTGATGCAGAGCCTGTTGCGCTTTCAGCCCAGGGGCCGGTGAGTTTCTATTACCTGACTACCGCCGCGGCAGACGGCGGCCTGTACCCCGTCTTGGGCCTCACCGGAGAGGAAGTCCTCAACACCACTGACCAGAGCAAATCACCGGCCAGCAGTGTCGCCATGCGCTTTGCCGCACAGTCAGAGAACCCGACCGAACGCTTTGATCTGAGTTTCGCAACCACCACCAGCTTTGGGGTGGACGTGAACGATGGCACCGCACCACATAGCGATGTCGCGCTTATCGACCGCTTAAAATTCGAGACTCACGCAGATGCAGAGAAGTTCAGCAAGTCGGCGCTGTACCAGCAGCTGAAAGACATGTTTATGTCGACCCGCTACCAAGAATCGCGTGAACGCCCGAGCGGTGACTTGGGGCTCGCGCAGACAATCTCGCTGCCCGCCTGTGACGGCACACAGATAGCGGTCGTGGGCACCTCTTGGACGCCAACCGAGTACAAGGCCGACATTGAACGGTATCTCAAGCTGTTTCCGGGCTCAGAATACTCTCGCACCGATTTCTTGTGCACCTCTTTCTTACGCCCGGCGCTCGATAACTCTGACGATAACTACATCTATTTTGTCTTCCAGCGCACCGGTAACGACACGGCACGCACGTGTCAGATCGCACGCGACGCCGCCAGCGCAGGCGGAAACACCCACGGTAAGTGGCTGCGTAACGTCGCCTGGGCCGACCGTGGCGAGCAGGTGCCCTGCTGAGGGCGGTTCTCATTGGACGGCTGCCTGCCTCGGTTCAGTCATGCTGCGCGTTTGTCCGTGTTGCCATGCTGCGCGGGCGGGAAGTTTGGAAAGAAACGCGCCAGCGTTTCTTACTTCCCGCGCAAGTGCCCACGGCACTTGCGAGCCGCAGCATCCATCGCTCTGTACGACGAGTCGTCCACAGCCCCCTGTTTCGACCGAAAATTGGCGTGATTACGCCAAATCTGTGGATAACTTCACTCGAATAAATCTACGATCCGTGAGACAATAGGGTATGGAAGCCAAACCCTCACCCCAGCACGAAGAACCCCTCGCGGGCCTCTTCACTGAGGCTGCGAGCGAGGGTGCTGATGCGGGCACTGAAACCGCCACGGCGGATGCCACTAGCGGGCTGGGGATGCAGGCGAAGTGTGACGAGATCGTGCAGCTCATGGCGCACGTGCAAGCTTTGTTCCCGGCCGACTGCCCCGGCGCAGACGCCCGCACGGTCGTAAACGCGCTCACCGACGAGGGCGCCATCGACTTCGCAAAGATCGTGGCGCAGGTGATGCGTAAGTTCACTGAGCTGCAGGTGCTCAGTGCCGGGGCGGTGGGAACGCGGTCTGCGAAACGTGCCGGGCAGCCCGGCGTCGCGCAGGCGAGCGGCTTCAAAACGAGTGTTGAGATGATGCAGCACCTCACCGGCAGTTCGTGGGGTGAAGCCTCCCGCAAAGTGCGGGTAGGAGAAAGCATCCTCACCGGCGAAACAGCCGAACGCGAAGCCCTCGAGCAGCGCGAAGCGCTCGCGGCGAAGCGCGCCCTCGAAGCCAGCGCCAGCGACGACGAGGGTCATGATGACGACGGTGGCTCGACTGCTCTTGAAACCGCAGCTGCTGAGGCGGAGCTGGTGTTGGCGGTGCCGTGGCATTCCGTGCTTGACCGGGCCGTGTCACGTGACCTGCTCACCGACCCACAAAACGATGCGATCAGGCAGGGCCTCGGCACTCCGCCCCGCACCCCCGCACCAAACACTCCCGCCGTAGGCACCGTGGCAGATGGCGCTGCGGTAGCGCCGGCGTGTGCGTTCCACACGGCCGCCTACGCGGCCCTCCACGCTTCCGGGCATTCGCCCACCCCCACGGTAGATCTTTTTGATGACGGGGACTGCGGGGGCCGGTGTGAAGCAGCTCTGCTGGTGCTGTGGTGGCAGGCCGGGCTCGACCTGATCGAGGCCGCCCAGCATACCCGGGTGGAAGAGCTGCGCCGCCACGCGCGCGCGATTCGTGACCTCCTCGACCCCGAGGGGGCGACGCTGCGGCGTAACGAGCGGTATGAGGCGCGCTCATTCAGGTGGTGGACGGACCCGAATGGGCAGTTCCATGCCCGCCTCACCTGTGACGATGACGCGGGGGCGTGGATTCAGACGATCTTTGCGAGCGCGCTGCGCCCCCGACGGGGCGGGCCCCGCTTCATCGACCCGGCAGAGCAGGCCGCGGGGGAAGAGCTCGCGCAAGACGAGCGCACCCACCATCAGATCTCGCACGACCTGCTCATCGATCTGCTCCAGTCGGGCGCGGTCGCTGACCAGCAGACCGTGTTCGGTACGAGGCAGGTGGGCGTGCGGGTGGTGCAGGTCGTGAACCGGGCCGAGTACCTCGCTGAGCAGGCCGAAGCCCGCGCCGCCGAGACGGCCTCGAAAGCCGCCAAAGCGGCAAAGAAGGCGCTCCGGCAGACGGCCAGCGGCGCCACCCCCGAGGCGCAGCAACCCTCAGACACACAGACACCGGCCGCGCAGCCTCCGGCTGACCCGGTCGGGGTGGTCGCCTGGTATGAAGACGGGCTCACCATCACCTCCGACGCAGTCGTCGCCAAGCAGCGCTGCAACGCCAGTGTCGTGCACGTCACGGTCGACGAAGACTACAACCCCCTCGACGTGGGGCGCGAACAGCGGCTCTACAACGGGGCCCAACGCATCGCCCTCGCCACCCGTGATGGCGGGTGTCGCTGGCCGGGCTGTGACCGGCCCTCTTCGTACTGTGAAGCACACCATATTGACCACTGGCACTCCGACCAGGGCCGCACCGACATCGATCGAGGGATCGCCCTATGCGCCGCGCACCATTTGCAGCTCCATAACTACGGATGGAAGATCACCCGCGACGGGCGCGGCCCCTTCATGCTCCATCCACCACCAGACACCGAGGGGAGAACTCCGCCCATCATCCTCGAAAACCCACCCCCACCAGTCACCCGGGCACCACAATCACCACCGGGTGTGACCGGGCGACCTGACCTTGCCGCCGCCACGGCCCGAGCGGCAGCACCCACCTTCGAGCTCACCCAGACCGAGCTCGCGACACCACTCCCCATCACCTACGGGATGCAACTCGGCGCCGCGAGGGCGCGGCGCTTCAAACCAGCCGACCAGCGGGCCTACGCACAAGCCAACGGGTATGCGTAGACACCAGCGGGCATGGACCGTGGGCGTGGATCCTGCGAGTCGCAAGCTCCCGCAGGATGACAACCAAAAGTAGCTCCCGCAGGATGACAACCAAAAGCTGACAGTCAATAGCAACTCCCGCAGAGCTTCAGCTAAAAGCGGCACGCGCGAGAGGGCGGTAAAGGCCCGTGCCTGCTATTCGGTCGGCTCCCCCAGCGACAGCATCAGCCGATTCGCCCAGTTAAAGAAAGCCCCCGCCTGCACCACGTCGAGCTGCTCGAGGTCGTCAAGGCCCGCCGCGGTGAGCGCCGCGACCTCTGACGCACCCAGCCGGCTCGGTGTTTGTGTCAGTGCGATCGTCGCACCAATAATTGCGTCCCATCTGGGCCCGTAGCTCGCCGGAGCACCCCCAGCCCACGCAAACCCGCTCACACCCTCACCCAGCAGCCGATCGATATCGCCCGCAGCCGCCCCCTGTTCGACCGCTGCCCGCGCATGCACCGAGGCGCAAAACACGCAGCCCGTGAACCGCGATGACGCTGCCGCCGCCATCTCGCGTTCGGCCCGCGGCAGCCCCGCATCAGTGTTGAAGAAAATGTCGAGGTCGGTGAGCGTGCGTTCGCGCAGCGCCTCGGGGTCACGCGCCAACAGCCGAAAGTACGGCATGTGAATGCGATCCGGCTCAATGAGTGCGGCATGATGCCGCTCGGTAAATTCGGCCGCGGGCAGCGGTGTGAGCCACGGTTTCCATCCCAGCGCCTCGCGCGTGAAGCGCGGCGGCTGGGTCACGCGGGGTGCCGCCGGCAGCTCTTCGCGCACCGAGACAGGTTGCTCCCCACCCGCTCCGGATCGGTGCCTCGCTGCCTCAGCCACCTCGCGCGCCAATTGTTCAAGGTCTCGGGCAGCACCAGCGCCGTGCGCTATTGCCCGGATTCCTTCCGCGACCCGCAGTTGGAAGGTGAGGAACGCGACCAACTGTGAGAGCGTGACGATACCGGTCGTGCTCCAGCCAGCCTCAAGTAGCCGGCCCAGGTGCTCCCGGCTCGCATCGCGAGGGTGCAGCACGAGCAGGTGCGCGTGCTCGAGAGCCGCTGCGAGCCTGTCCCCCAACGCGTAGGCGGCCTCGACCGAGTCCACCGAATACACCGGGCCCGCGACGCTTTCGGTCATGTTGTCGGCATGAAACGTGCCATAGGGGCCGGTGCCCGCCGCGTTTCGCGCCTCGGCCACAATGAGCGGCTCGAGGCCCGGGCCGCCGCCCGTTTCACGCAGCAGCGCCCCATAGAATCGGCCCGCCGCGGGCTGCTCGTGCAGCCGCGCCACGAAGAGTGCGACGGCAGCGCGCTCGGCCAGCGTCACCTCTTGAGCGGTATCTGTTGCGGGCACGAACAGTGCCGTGAAGCTGCCCTGGGCGTGGCTGCGTGCCTCGGGCCTGCGCGCCCGGGCGAGGTCTGCAGCGCTGCCGGGTGCGACGGCGGCGAGCGCGTCGATGATGTCGGGGAGTTCGGCGGGCGTGGGCGAGGTCGCAGGCGAAGTCGTGGTGGAGGCCACCTGGGTAAGTGTGTCGGGCATGAGTGCTCCTGGATTTGTAGGCTTGAAGTTGAGAGTGGGTCAATGTGGCGTGAAGCCGTGGGGCGTGCTTGGAGCATTAATCGCGCTTCAAGGATCAATATGTGGGACCAGTTGATGTTTGAAGCTACATTGATGGCTGAAGCGTCGCCGGTTGCGCGCCGCGGCCCGGAATGGCGTCGAGCAGCTGCCTGGTGTAGTCATGTTGCGGCTGCGTGAACACTTGCTCTGCGTTGCCGTGCTCGACCTGCCGACCGCGCTGTAGCACCGACACCGTGTCAGAGATCTGCCGCACCACGGCGAGGTCGTGTGAGATGAACACGTAGGTGAGGCCCAGCTCCCGCTGCAGGTCGGCGAGCAACCGCAAGATCTGCGCCTGCACGGTCACATCGAGCGCCGACACAGCTTCGTCGAGTACGACCATTTCAGGTTCGACGATGAGGGCACGGGCGATCGCCACCCGTTGCCGCTGCCCGCCCGAGAGCTCGTGGGGCTTACGCTTTGCGAAGGTAGCGGGCAGGGCGACCAGTTCGAGGGCGCTCGCTACCCGCGCCCCCGCGTCGCGGCGCGTACCAATATTGAAGTTGCGCAGCGGCTCGGTGAGGGTCTGGCCGATGGTGCGGCGCGGGTCGAGGGATGCGTACGGGTTTTGGTACACCAGCTGGGTGGTGCGGCGATACTCCCGCAGCGCGGCCCCCGCCAGGCCGGTCACTTCGACCTCTGCGGCTGCAAGCACGCGAATGCTCCCCGCCGTGGGGCGGGCGAGCCCCGCAATCGCGCGGCCGGTCGTGGTTTTGCCTGAGCCAGACTCCCCCACGATCGCGTGGGTGGTGCCGCGCGGCACCGTGAAGCTCACATCTGCAACCGCGACAAACGGTGTCTCGCCGCGGGGCCCGCGAAACTCCTGTCGTAGACCAGATACTTCGAGCAGCGTGGTGGGCGGGAGCGGTGTGGATCCTGCGACTCGCAAGCTTGCGCAGGATGACGTTGGGGAAGACGCAGACGATGACGAGGGCGCAGTACGACCCGCACCGCGCGAGACGACCCTGCCAAAAGCGGGGGCATCGGCAATGAGCTGCCGCGTGTACTCAGCAGAGGGGGCAGACAGCACGCGCGCCGCCGGCCCGGTCTCCTCGACGGCGCCTCCGCGCATCACGACAACGGTGTCCGCGCGGTCGGCCGCCACCGCTAGGTCGTGCGTGATGAACAACACGCCCGTGCCCTGTTCACGGCGCAGGTCGTCGAGCAGGTCGAGCACGGTGCGCTGCACGGTCACATCGAGCGCGCTCGTCGGTTCGTCGGCGATGATCAGCTCGGGAGTCGAAGCGATCGCCGCCGCGATGAGAACACGCTGCTTCATGCCGCCCGACAGCTCGTGCGGGTACTGTTTCGCACGCCTGGGGGCGTCGTCGATGCCCACCTGTTCGAGCAGCTCAATGACGCGGGCCCGCACCTTCGCCCGGTCGCGCCAGCCATGCAGGCGCAGTGACTCGGCGACGCTCGCCCCGATCGTCGCGATGGGGTTCAACGAGCCCTGCGGATCCTGCGGAATCAGCGCAATGCAGCGGCCGCGCAGGTCGTGCCAGTGCCGCTCAGCGAGCCCGGTCAGCTCGGTGACGCCGGCCCTGCGCTCATTGAACTCAATGCTGCCTCGCACCACGCGCCCGTTCGCCGGCAACAGCCCGATCACGGCCTGTGCGACGCTCGATTTGCCCGAGCCTGACTCCCCCACGACCGCTGTCACCTCGCCCGCGGTGAGGTCCAGGCTTACGCCGCGCACCGCGTCGACCATGCCCGCGCGGGTGCGGTACTGCACGGCGAGGTCACGAATCGAAAGCAGCGGTGCCGCGTCAGCACCCCCGGCGCGCGCCTCGCTCGCGGCCGGATCGGGCAAAGAATCACGCTTCGGATCACGGCCACGTGTGCCCAATGATTCCTTAGCCGCGGTGACGGCAAGATCGCGGGTGTGCGAGAGGTCCAAGCTCATGAGTTCTCTCCTCGTTCGATGAAGCGGCTGAGCCGGTTCGTGGCGACAACCACAAGCACCACGACAAGCCCGGGTAAGACGGTCAGCCACCAGGCGGTGGCGACATAGTTGCGGCCCTCTGCGATGAGCAGCCCCCACTCGGGGGTGGGCGGCGGAGCCCCATAGCCGAGAAATCCGAGGGTCGAGATTTGCAGAATGGCCGAGCCCAGTTGCAGAGCGGCGAGCGCGATCACTGCGGTCACCGAGTTCGGCAGCACGTGCCGCCACAGGACGCCCCAGAATGTGCCGCCCGAACCGTAGGCGGCCTCGACGAATTCGCTCGCCCGCACGCTGACCACCTGTGCTCGCGCAAGCCGAGCAAATACCGCGACCGAGGTCACGCCCACCGCAATCGCTGCGTTCGCGGTGCCGAAGCCGAGCAAGATGACCACGCTGAGCGACAGCAGCAGGGTCGGAATCGCGAGCAGCACGTCGACGACTCGCATCAGCGCATCGTCCACGAGCCCGCCGGTCGCCCCCGCCGTCACGCCGATGAGGGACCCTGCGACGAGCCCCACGAGCACCGCGATCAGCGCCGCCGTGATCGACTGCGATGCCCCGTAAATCACGCGGGCGTACACGTCGCGGCCGGTCGCGTCGGTGCCAAACCAGTGGCCCGCGCCCGGCGCCTGCAGCGCGGCCCCCACCTGCTCGGTGGGGCTCACCGACGTGAACAGCCCCGGCGCGAGCGCCCACGCGATCGCAACGAGCAGGATCGCGGCGGGCAGCACCAACCCGGCGGTGGCACGCAGCCGGGTGAGCGCCGCTCGGCCTGATCCGGAACCCGCGAGAGCGGGTGATTGCGCAGCAGAGTGCGCAGGAGCCTGTTCAGAAACTGACACGGTGGCGGTCATGACGTAGCTCCTTCGAGAGCGGGCTCAGCACTTGAGCGGGAAGACTTGCCGGCTTTGTTACCAGCCTTGTCGCCGGGCTTTTGGGACCGCAGCCGGGCGTCAAGCACCGGGTAGAGCAGGTCGACGACCAGGTTGATCGTCACGAACACGGCCGCGGCGATGACGACGATCGCGAGCAGCACCGGGGTGTCGCGCTGGGCGACGGCCTGCGCGGTGAGGCTGCCGATGCCGACGCGGCCGAACACGGCCTCGGTGACGATCGCGCCACCCACGAGCTCGCCAAACAGCAGCCCCGCCATGGTGAGCGCGGGCAGCAGCGCGTTCGGGGCCACGTTGCGCCACAGCAGCCACGACGTGCTCGCCCCGCGAGCCCGCACCACGTTCACGAACGGCTGCTCGCGTACCTCGTCGATGCTGCGCAGAAACACCTGCGCAAGCGGCGCCGCGATGGGAATCATGAGCGTGATCGCGGGCAGCACGAGCGCTTGGCCGGGGGTCGCACCGATCACGGGGATGAGGCCCAGCTTGAACGAGAACACCTGAATCAGCACGATGCCGATCCAAAACACGGGCAGCGACACGAACAGGGGCGGCAGGTTGCGCACCGCGTTGCGCAGCAGCCGGCCGCGGCCAAAGCTCGCGGTAAAGGCGATCGTGACGGCGAGAAAAATCGCGCCCGTCATCGCGATTACCGCGAGCGTGAGGGTCTGCGGCAGGGCCTCGGCGAGCAGCGCCGACACCTGCGCGCCGCTCGCGACCGACGTGCCCAGGTCGCCCGTCAAGAACCCGGCGAGCGAAGCGAAATAGCGGGTGATGAGCGGCTCGTCGGCGCCATAGGTTGCACTGATCTCGGCGAGCTGCTCGGTGGTGAGCCCCAGATCTGGGCTGCCGAAGCGCGCCATCACGGCGTCGCCCGGCAGCGCCTGCAAGAGCACGAACGCGCCGGTGTAGGCGAGCGCGAGCACGGCGAGCGCCTGCCCGATGCGCCGCGCGATAAAGGCCCCGCTCACTGGTTCAGGCTGACGTCGTAGAAGGAGGGCCGGCCGACGGCTTCTGTTGTAAAGCCTTCAACGCCACCGCGCACACCGTACGTTTGCGGCTCCTCGAACAGCGGCAGCACGTAGGCGTTTTCGGCGATGTGCTGCTGCGCGGCGGCGGAGGCCTGCTGTCGTTCGGTGCTCGTGGGTACCGAAGCGATCTGTTCAAGCAGTTCGTCTAGCTTCGCGTCGTGCACTTCGCCCGTCGGGGCAAGCTGGCGCAGCACGTTGCGGTTCTTGGTGTGCAGCTGCGACTTGAGCACGTCGTAGTCTGCGCGGCCGACCATCGAGTGGTACACCTGGATCGTGCCGGGGTCACGGCCCGCCTCTTCTTGCGCAGCGTAGTCACCGGCGAACAGGTTGACTTCAACGCCGAGCGGGGCCAGCTGCTCCTGAATCAGCGTGATCACCTCTTTCGAACGGGGCTGCGGCTGCGCCTCGTTGAAGGTCAGACTGAGCTTCGCACCGTCTTTTTCGCGTACGCCGTCTGCGCCCTTCTTCCACCCGGCGTCGTCGAGCAGTTTGGCGGCCTGAGCCGGGTCGTACTCGTAGAAGCTCGAGGTGTCGGTGTAGCCTGCGGCGGTCTTCGCGAGAATGCCGGTGGCGAGCGGGTAGCTGTCACTGAAGAGCGTGTCGACGATCGCCTGCCGGTCGATGCCCGCGATGATTGCGCGGCGCACATCTACGTCTTGGACAAGTTCATTCGTCGGGCGAAAATTCAAGCTGTTCGTCACGCCGTTGGTGGGGGCGGCCAAGAGGCCGAGCCCCGCGGCCTGAAACTGTGGCTCGTCGGGCGCGGGAATCTGACGGGCGATGTCTGCCTGACCTGCGACGACGGTGCCCACGCGCACACTGTCTTCGCCCGCGACGATGATGTCGACGCCGTCAATGAGGGCCGCGCCCTGGTGTGCACGCGAGGCGGGCGCCCAGTCGTAGTCTGTGCGCGCGTCGAGCGACAGCTCGGTCCCGAGCTGTTCGTCGGCGACGACGAACGGGCCGCTGCCGATGATCTCGGTCGCGTTGCCCGGACCAAACTCTTCGAGCGAGCGATCGAGCGTCTCGTTTGAGACGAGCCCCGAGTTGATCGTCGAGACCGCCTGTCCAAAGCCCGGCGAGGGCGCGGTGAAGAAGAACTTGACGGTGTGTTCGTCGACTACCTCGCCGCGGTCGTAGTTGTTGATCGCTTCAGACACGGGCAGCGCGCGCTCGGTGTCGCCCTTGCCGTATAGGTCAAAGTTTTTGACCACGTTCTCGGCGTCAAGCGGGGTGCCGTCTGAGTAGGTGACACCCTCGCGCAGTGTGAACGTGTACTCGGTCGCGTCGGCGTTCACCTCGGGCAGGGCCGCCGCGATCCACGGCTCGAGCTCGAGCGACTCGGGGTTTTGGTAGAGCAGCCGATCGGTGATCTGGTTCAGCACGCCGCCGTTGGGGTAGAACCCACCAGACGGCGGATACAGCGCGTTCCACGTCAGTGGTTCCAGGTAGGTGAGGGTGTTCTCGCCCGCCGCGTTTGCCGCCGCACCCCCGCCGCCTGCCCCGCCCGCTGAGCAGCCCGTGAGCGCCATCGCGCCTGCGGTGGCCGCCGCCGCCAGGGCGGTGAGTAACGAGAAGTGACGCTTATTCATGAGTGTTCCGTTCTGTGACAGCGGCGCTCGATCTGCTCCGCGCAATGAAGCTATTGTTATGTCTGGCATAACAACAATGAAAGCGACGGTGTAACACAACGCCATGAACGAGCAACATGTATCGCCCACCCCGTCGATCGCGGTCGTGGGCGCTGGCCCCCGTGGCACGTCCCTGTTAGAGCGCATCGGCGCGCATCTTTCTGCTGATTCGATCGACCAGGGTCCGGATCGCGGCTTCGCCGCCGGGCTTCACATTCATGTCATCGACGATGCCCCGCACGGCCCCGGCCGCATTTGGCGCACCGATCAGCCCCGCGACCTGTGCATGAACACGCTCGCCCACGCGGTTACGTTGTTCACCGAGCCGGGCGCGACGATCACGGGGCCGGTGCGCGAGGGGCCGACGCTGTACGAGTGGGCGGCGCTCGTGCGTGAGGTCGGCGCGGCCGGGGCGGCGGGCGCTGTGGGCGCGGTTGGCGCGGTTGGCGCGGCCGGGGCCGCCGCCATTTCGTCGGCCGCCCCCAACCTTTCGGCCACCCCTAACCACTCCGCCACTTCCGCCACTTCCGCCACTTCCGCCACCTCCAAAATATGCGCGGGCTTTTCCGCTTTAGACCGTCCCATAAGCGGAAAAACCCGCGCATATTTTTCTGGCTCGGTGCTTACGGGGACTCCCGTCACGCACGTTGACGAATTTCTAGCGCATCCAGTGCGCGCCGGGGTCGCCGAGGACTACGCCGAAGAGCTCGCCGACATGCGGCCCGAGTCGCACCCGAGCCGGGCGCTCTACGGCGAATACCTCGCGTGGTGCTTCGACCGCGCCCTCGCGCTCCTACCCGCGTGGGTGCGGGTGATCAGACACCGGGCCCGCGTTACCGACGTTGCACGCGTCACCAGTTATACGGGTGGCATTGGCGACCTCAGCGGCATCGGCACCCTCGGTGAGCTCAGTGATCTCAGTGACCTCGGTGATCTCAGTGATCTCAGTGACCTCAGTGACCTCAGTGACCTCAGTGACCTCAGTGACCACGGTGCCCTCAACGACCACGGTGATGTCGGTGATGTCGGTGCCTCTTGCGACGGATTTTCGACGGAACGTGAGCGGCTGACGCTTGACGACGGCTCCACCGTGGTCGCCGACGCGGTGATTCTCTCGACCGGTTGGCTGCCCGTGGCCGAGACGCGGGCTGAGCGAGCGCTGTCAGATCAGATGGGTGCGCAGACTGCAGAAAGCGAGCCCTCCGCAAACAGTGAGCCCGACGCAGGCGGTGCTTCCGCTGCCAGCGGCACCCCCACCGTAGGTACTGCACCCACCTCCGGTATGGGCCTAACCGCCCGCCCTTCAGCCCCGATCTGGGTGCGGCCGGCGAGCCCGATCGAGCAGGATCTCTCGGCCATCCCTGCGGGCCAATCCGTCATTATGCGGGGGCTCGGCATGAGCTTTTTTGACACGCTCTCGCTCTTAACGCTTGGCCGTGGCGGTCGGTTTGTCGACGACGCTGGTGCCCCGGGCGGCCTGCGCTACATGGCGAGCGGCGCCGAGCCCGTCGTACACGTGACGTCGCGCCGCGGTGTTCCGTTTCGTTCAAAGTCGCTGTACGGCGGCCTGCCACCCAGGCCTTCGCAGCGATTCTTGCGCGGCGTGGACTGGGCCTACGAACCGCGCCCCATCAACTTTGACCGCAGGCTGTGGCCGCGCATTGTCGCAGACGCCTTTCTCGACCACGCCACCACACTCGAACGCGTGCGCCCGGGCTCCGTCGCTGCACCACGCAGTCTCGAGGCCGTGCTCGCGCAGGCCTCCGGCGTCTCGCCGCAATCTTCGCGGCAGGCCGCGCCCGCTCGTAACGCGCTCGGTGCGGCAGCCATCGGTCAGGCGGGCGCGCTTACTGCACTCGAAACCGCGCTCGAGCGAGCGGTGCTTGCGCGGGAGGCCGAGCTCGGCGACGAGCGCAGCGGCGAGCGCAGCGGCGAGCGCAGCGACGAGCACAGCGGCGAGCTCGGCGACGAGCACAGCGGAGAGCGCAGCGCAAACGGAGGGGACGGAGTGGACCGCAGCAATGCTGGTGCTGACGCAGGCGCTGCCACGGCCCCTGCCGCTGCCACTGCCACTGCCGGTGCCGGTGCCGGTGCAAGCACTGCCACTGCATCGCTGCTCGACACGATCGAGCACATGGCGCGGGTGGTCGAGCCGTTTATTGCCGACGAGGCGCTGCGGTTTGATCTCGCGGGTGAAGCGGCGCCCGTGCACGAGCAGTTTGCGTCACCCGGCGAGTTTGACGCGTGGGTGCGCGCCCGCGTCGCGCACGACCTGCACGAAGCTGAGCTGGGCGTCGACAGCCCCGTGAAGGCCGGGCTATGGTCGATCAGCGCGGCCCGGGCGGTCGCGAGCCGCATCGGTTCGCTCGGCGGATTCGACGCCGAGTCACGTGTCTCGGGGTTCAAGCTGTTGTTTGAGATCGGCGGCATGGTCGGCTCGGGCCCACCCGCGTTTCGCAACCGGCAGCTGCTCGCACTCAGCGCCGCGGGACTTGTTCGGTTCATCGGCCCCGCGGCCACCGTTGAAGTCGCTACCGAGACAATTCTCGGAGCCGCGGGTGCAGGCACGATTGCAGGCACAATTGCAGGCACGGTGACGGGCGAGAACGGCTCCCCCGCCACACGCGTGACAACCGCACACTTCACCGCCGAGTCGCCGCTCGTGGCCGGGTCACGCGTCGAAGCGACCGCCCTTGTCGATGCGTGGATGCACTTTCACTCGCTCGATCAGTCGGCCGACCCCGTCGCCCTGGGACTACTGCGCGCGGGCCGCGCCCGGTCGTTTCACGTGAAATCTCGCGCTGCCCGTGCCGAGGCCAGCGCCGGCGACGGCACCCGCCCCAACCTCGATGCCAACGTCGATCCCAGTGCTCATGCCAGTGCCAATGTCGACAGCAAAGCCCCGCAGAGTGTGTCGACGGGCGGCTTCGACGTCGACCCCGCGTCGGGGCGCATCGTGCACACCGACGGCACCCTCGACGCCGCGGTGCACGTCGCGGGGATTCCGGCCGACCAGACCCTGCACGACACCGTGATTAGCCCCATGCCGGGTACCGACCCACCACTTTTGCGAGAGACTGATCGGGTGGCGCGAAGCGCGATCCGGATCGCACGTCACTCACGCGCCATGCTGCCGCTGGCAGCGCCTCGAGAAGGAGTTTTGCATGCGTAACGAATCAGAGCGGCCGGTCGCGCTCGTCACCGGAGCCTCGGGCGGTATGGGGCGCGAGATCGCGCGCGACCTGGGCCGTACCCACCGCGTGATTTTGGTGGGCCGAGACGCTGCGCGGCTCGCGGCGGCCGTCGCTGAGGCGGGCGACGGGGCGACCGGCTGGGAGCTCGAGCTGACCGATTCCGCGGCTGTGGCGGCGCACGTGGCGACGCTCGATCGGCTCGACGTGCTCGTGCACGCGGCCGCGATCGGCAACAACGTGAGCGTCGCCGATGCTGACGAGTCAGCGTGGCAGCAGATTCTGGCGGTGAATGTGACCGCTCCGGCGCTCTTGACGCGGGCGGTGCTGCCGCTCGTGCGCGCGTCGCGGGGTGCGGTCGTGTTCATCGGATCGGGGGCGAGCACGCGCCCCGTGCCGGGAAGCGCGCTGTACTGTGCGAGCAAGCACGCGCTCAAGGCCGTGGCCGACGTGCTGCGCATCGACGAAGAGCCGCACTTCGTGCGCGTGGCGACCGTCGCGCCGGGCCAGACCGACACGGCAATGCTGCGCAGCATGGTCGGCGAGGCGGCGTACCGGCCCGAGCTCTACATACGGCCAGAGTCGGTGGCGGCCGCGGTGCGCTACGTCGTTGACGCGCCGGCCGACGTGCAGATCACCGACGTGGTGGTGCGCCCGCGCCGCGAGATCGCGAGGTTGTAGCCTGCACACGCGAATACTTGGCGCTTGTTGTGGTTTCTTAGGCAAGAAACCACAACAAGCGCCAAGTATTTGTCAGTTGAGGGGCGAGCCTGGGCAGTTAGGCGTCGAGGCCGCGCACGTCGACATCACGCAACGGCACAAGGCCTGCGCGGCGGCCCTCCACGACTAGTTTCGGTCGCCCGCGCTCGGCTCCAGCAGCTCGACCGGCAACTGCACCGTCGCGGTCTCAAGATCTTGCGGCTTGATGAGCGAGGTGCCGCGCGTCTCGGGAATCGAAACGACGGTGATGATGCCGATGACCCCCACCGCGGTGAGGAAGTAACCGGGCACCAACATGTTGTTCGTAATCTCAAGGAGCCACGTGAGGATGTAGGGCGAGGTGCCCGCAAAGAGCGCGGCGGTGAGCGCATACGCGATCGAAAGCCCCGTCTGCCTGGTGCGTGTAGGGAAGAGCTCTACCACGGTCGCCGCGTGAGTGCCCAGGATGATCGCAAGAATGAGCGCCAAACCGAGAGTGGATGCGAACGCCGCGACTTCACCGCCCTGGCCCATGAGCAAGAACAGCGGCACCGAGAGGAGCGTCTGTGCAATCGCCGCCGTCATCAACACGGGTTTGCGCCCAAATCGGTCCGAGGCCATGCCAGCGAGCGGCACAACAATGAGACCCAGCGCAGATGCCATCGTTGACAGCAGCGCGGCCCGGCCAGCGTCAAAGCCAATGTAGACCTCTTGATACGTGAGCAGGTAGACCAGCACGACGTAGAAGGTCACGTTCATGAAGATTTCCATGCCGCAGGTCTGAATGAACTCGCGTTTGTTGCGCTTGAACACCTCACGTACGGGAGCGTGAGAGACCGTCTCGAGCTGCTTCAGCTGCTCAAACTCTGGGGTGTCTTCGATCTTGCGTCGAATGTAGAGGCCAATGAATCCGAGCGGCACCGTAATCAAGAACGGAATACGCCAGGCCCACTCAACGATCTGCGCGTGGTCGAAGGCAACGTTCAGCAGGAACACCACGAACGAGGCCGCCAAGAACCCGAGCAAGCTACCGAACTCGAGCCAGCTCACCCCAAAGCCGCGACGCTTCGCCGGCGAGAATTCGCCCAAGAACGCGGCTGCGCTGCCAAACTCGCCGCCCGCGGCGAGCCCCTGCACAACGCGCGTCGCGATGAGCAGGATCGGGGCGACCAATCCGATCGTGTCATAACCCGGCAGCAGTCCGAGCACCAGCGTCGAGATCGCCATCGCCAGGATCACAACTGAGAGCGTCTGCTTGCGCCCCAGTCGGTCACCGAGCCTGCCAAAAATGATCGCGCCAATAGGCCGTACCAGAAACGACACCGCGAACACGGCAAACGCGGCCAGCAGACCCGTCGTGCTATTCGACTCGGGGAAGAACACGACTGCAATGGTGCCCGCCAGGTAGGCATACACCGCCCAGTCGAACCAGTGCACAAACACACCGATGGAGCCTGCGACAACGCTCTTGCGCAGACTCTTCTTATCGACGAGCTCTGAGAGCTCGCGCATGGGTTGCGAGTTGGACATTGATGTACTCCTTCGTACCTTCAGTGATCTAGACGCGGCGCGCGAGCGCGACGTCGAGGGCGGTCCACGCGAGCGCCAGCGCGCCATCGCGCAGGGTTTGCTCGGCGGTGTCGCCCACGCAGGCGGCGGCGAATTCCAGCTGGTGGTTGCTGGCGGTGCCGCCGACCCCGATGTAGGGGTGAATGGCGTTGACAACCTGGGACACGTTGCCCATGTCCGTCGACGCGCGGTTCATGGTCGCCGCTTCGGGGCTGACGTTGAAGTCGCGGCCGAGTGCGACCGCGTTGGCGCGGTAAAAGTCGAGGGCGGCCTCGTCGGTGCGCATCTCGGCGTATCGCGCACTTTCCGGAGTCACCGTGAGCTTCGCGCCCGTCGCGAGCGCGCCCGCTTCGAAGCACTTGAGCACGCGCTCTTCAAGCTCGAGCAGCTGCTCCATCGTGTCGGCGCGCACGTACCAGCGGCCCTCAGTGCGCTCGGGGATCGCGTTGGGGGCTTCGCCCCCGCGGGTCTGCACGCCGTGCACTCGCACCGATGCGGGCAGTTGCTGCCGCAAGAGCGATATGGCGAGTTGCGCGATCAAGAACGCGTCGTTCGCGTTGACACCCCGCTCGGGGTAGGCGGCAGCGTGCGCTGCCTTGCCGTCGAACTGTACGTGCCAATGCGCCACGGCAAACGGCCGGGCCTCGGCCACGTCGACGGGGGCGGGGTGCGCCATCAGCGCGAAGTCGAGGTTCTGAAACGCACCGCGCTCGAGCAGCTCAATCTTGCCGCCGCCACCCTCTTCGGCGGGGGTGCCGATGACCTCAACGCTGACGCCCAGGTCGGAGGCAACCGCGGCGAGCGCGAGGGCGCCGCCCACCGACATCGCCGAGATCAGGTTGTGCCCGCAGGCGTGGCCGAGGCCGGGCAGCGCGTCGTACTCGGCCATAAACCCGACCGTGAATTCGCCCGCCCCAAACCGCGCACGAAACGCGGTTTCGAGCCCAAGGTAGGGCTGCTCAATCTCGAATCCGTGTGCCGCGAGCACCGCGGCGACGGCGACCGACGAGCGGTGCTCTTGCCACCCCAGCTCGGGGTCTGCGTGCAGCTGGTTCGATAGCGCAACCAACTCAGCATCCACGGCCGAGCACCGCTCGCGCACGCGCGCCTTCAGCTCGCTACTCATCGCCCGGCACCCCGTACGATGGCGCTACGACCGGGTTGAGGCCGCGGTTCACGTAGTCGTCGCGCTGTGGCAGCCACTCGGCGAGTACACGGCCCAGCTCGTCAATCGGTGCTTCGTGCCAGTCGACGCGCAGGTCGGTGACGCGCCAACCGGCGTCGCTCACGACCGCGAGACCGGCGGAGTGCACCGGGCCCTCTTCGCCGCCCGCGGCCATCGCGGCCTGCATCGCGGCGTACAGCCGCTCCTCGATGCGGCCGCCGGTCGCGAGCGCGGTGTCGACGAGCGCGTCGAGCACGTCGAGGCTCGCGAGCATGTTACCCGCGGCGACGGCGTTCTCGCGCACGGACGACCCGAAGATACCCAGCGCACGCCCGCCCGAGTGCACCGCCGCGCGGCCCTCATTGTCGAGCACGAGCAGCTGCCGGTAATCAATCGTCTCGGGGTCTGCCGCACTGACCACGGCGGCGAGCGCTTCTGCTGCGCTCGATCCGGATCGAAGCTCATTGATGAGCTTGGGCCCGAGCCTCGGGTCAGTCACGTTCTGTGAGTTGGCGGCGCCGACGCCGTCGGCGAGGTTGAGGCAGCGGGCGGCGACCGCGGGTGATGATGACGAGATGGCCGCCCCAAATTCGCCGGTGGCGGGGTCGCGCAGAATGAGTGAGAAGGTCACTTCGTCACCTCGCTGTGCGCGTCGCTGTGCGCGTCGGCGGGCGCTTCGCTGATCACTGCGGTGGCGTCGATCTCGACAAGCCACTCGGGGCGTGCGAGCGCCTGCACGACGATGCCGGTCGAGACCGGGTAGACGCCCTTGAGCCACTTGCCGACGGTGCGGTACACGTCTTCGCGGTAGCGCGGGTCGATGATGTAGATCGTCACTTTGACGATGTCAGCAAGCTTGCTGCCGGCCTCTTCGAGCAGCATCTTGATGTTGGCCATCGCTTGCTCGGTTTGCGCGGTCACGTCACCGATGCCCACCGACTCGCGGGTCTCGAGGTCTTGCCCGATCTGGCCGCGCAGGTAGACGACGCCGTTTGCTACGACGGCCTGGCAGAGGTCGTTGTCGAGGTTCTGCTCGGGGTACGTTTCTTTGGTGTTGAACATTCTCAACCGCAGATGCGTCGGCTCAGCCACGTGGTTCTCCTCGTCGAGTGGATGCTGCGCTAATTGCGCGTCACGACTATTGTTCGGGGTACGTAAGTATCTGTAAAATAGTCAAAACATAAACAGGTCATCAGTAAATCAGATTGACCGTAAGGACGCTCGCAATGACGCAACGCTTCGCCATTACCCTCACCCAGCTGGGCTACTTCGCCGAGTGCGCGAAAACGCTCAACATGACCGCGGCCAGCCTCAATCTGCACGTCGCCCAGTCGGCCGTGTCGACGGCAATCTCGCACCTCGAGAAGTCGCTCGGCGCCGCCCTCTTCATCAGACAGCACTCGAAAGGGCTCATACTTACGAAGGCCGGCGAGAGCCTGCTGCGCGACACGCACCGCATCTTTGGCCTGCTCACCGACGCGATCGAAGACATTCGCGCCGACCAAGATCAGGTGCGCGGTTCGATCACTATCGCCTGCTTCAACACGCTCGCCCCGTTCATGCAGCCGCAGCTACTGGGGGCGCTGCAGCGTGAACACCCCGAGCTCACCGTCGATATTCTCGAGGGCGACTACGAGGAGTGTCTGGCTGCGCTGCGCGGGGGCCGCGCCGAGATCGCGATCATGTACAACCTCACGAGCGCCGAGGGGATAACGCACCAGGTACTCGGGCACGTGCGCCCCCACGTGATTTTGCCCGCTGATCACCCACTCGCCGCGCGCACCGAGCTCGCACTCGCAGAGCTTTCAGGCGACCCGTTTGTGCTGCTCGATCTACCCGATAGCAACGATTACTTTCTAGGCATGCTGCGCCAGCACGGCATTACCCCCAACATCAAGTACCGCACGTCGAGCTACGAGACCGTGCGGTCGCTCGTCGCCACGGGGCTCGGGTTCTCCATTCTCAACCAGCGGCCGCAGATCAACCAGACGTACTCGGGCAACCGCACCGCGATCGTCGAGATCAGCGACCAGGTGCCCAGCCTGGGTGTGACGGCTTCGACCCTCGCGCAGGTGGAGCGCTCGGCCCGCGCCGACGCGGTCGCCGCGGCGGTGCGCAATATCGTGGCGGGCGCGTAACCACGCACCCTACCTCGTCATGTGATTTGCCGATACGCTCCAGCCACTTCATCACAAAAATCGATGCAGTACACCGCGAAGCTGTATTGGCCTCGTCGCTCCCGTTCATGTTTGCTGTAACTACCCGGGGAGCCCGCACGATGCGCTCCCGCTGCGGACCACACAGCAACACACTGTGCAGCGCAAACAGCGATGTTTGCCCGGTCCCACCGGGTTCAAGCTATTTCGAGCGGAGAACGAAGTATGTCGAGCCAAGAGATCGAGGTCACCGAAGTCCTCGTCGTCGGCGCGGGCCAGGCCGGTGTCGCCATGAGTGAGCACCTCGGTGAGCGGGGCATCGCCCACATTGTGCTCGAGCGCAGCCGCATTGCCGAGCGCTGGCGTTCAGAACGTTGGGACTCGCTCGTCGCGAACGGGCCTGCCTGGCACGACCGGTTTCCCGGTCTCGAGTTCGCAGACGTCGACCCCGACGCCTTTGCCACGAAAGAGCAGGTCGCGGCCTACTTCGAGGCGTACGCTGCCAAGATCGACGCCCCCATTCGCTGCGGTGTCGAGGTGCTGAGCGTCACCAAGAACGAGGGCGGCTCGGGTTACATCGCCGAAACGACCGCGGGCACGATTCACGCCCGTTACGTCGTTGCCGCGACCGGCGCGTTTCAAAACCCCGCGATCCCACCGCTCGTGCCCGCGAGCGAGGGCGTGCACCAGATCCACTCGAGTCAGTACAAGAACCCGGGTCAGCTGCCCGCGGGTGGCGTGCTCGTCGTGGGCGCCGGATCCTCTGGCGTGCAGATCGCCAACGAGCTGCGGCAGTCGGGCCGCGAGGTGCACCTCGCCGTCGGCCCCCACGACCGCCCGCCGCAGCGCTACCGCGACCGCGGTTTTGTGTGGTGGCTCGGCGTGCTCGGCAAGTGGGAGGCCGCCGCGCCCCCGCAGGGCGCCGAGCATGTCACGATCGCGGTGAGCGGCGCCGATGGCGGCCGCACGATCGACTTTCGCGATCTCGCTACGAACGGCATTACGCTCGTCGGGCGCGCAAATGCGTACGCCAACGGTGTCGTTACGTTTGGCACCGATCTCGCCACGAACATTCGCCGCGGCGACGAGAACTACCTGTCGATCTTGCGCGAGGCCGACGAGTTCATCGCGCGCAACGGCCTCGATCTGCCTGAGGAGCCCGAGGCGCACGTGCTGGGGCCGGATCCAGCGTGCGTTGTCAACCCCGTGCTCGAGGTCGACCTCGCCGAAGCGGGCATCACCTCGATCGTGTGGGCAACCGGGTTTCGCACCGACTACAGCTGGCTCAAAGTCGACGCGTTCGACGAGGGCGGCAAACCGAAGCAGCAGCGCGGGGTGTCGAGCGAGGCGGGTATCTACTTCTTGGGGCTGCCCTGGCAGTCGCGCCGCGGCTCAAGCTTTATTTGGGGCGTGTGGCACGACGCCAAATACCTCGCCGATCAGATCGACATTCAGCTCGGTTACCTGGACTATCAGGGCAACGCGTACCCCGCCCGCGATCCGGAGCGAAGCACAGAACCCAGCCGAGCGCCCAAGCAGTCCCACGCGCCGAGCCCCGCGCTCGCGAGCGCGTAGCGGGCGAGGTCGCAGCGATTCCTAGCAGCCCTACTGGATTCTGCGATTCGCAAGCTCACGCAGAATGACGGGGTGGGGGCGCGCCTTTCCCTCGTCATTCTGCGTCGAGGCCGCGCACGTCGACATCACGCAACGGCACAAGGCCTGCGCGGCGGCCCACCACGATGCGGTGAATCGCCCACACCAGCAAGAACACGGGCAGGCCGATGTACGAGGAGACCACCTCGAGTACGCGGCCGTCGATCACAGCCTGCGTGTTTTGGCCGAGTATGACCACGATGATAACGATCAGCGCGAGCAGCGGACCGAGCGGAAACAGCGGCGCCACATACGGCAGCTCCTTCAACGAGTGGCCCTGTTTGAGCCACGCCCTGCGAAACCTGAAGTGGGACCACGAGATGCCGACCCACACGATGAAGCCCGACAGCCCCGAAACGTTGAGCAGCCACACGTAGGCCGCGCCATCGCCGACGATGCTTGACACGAACGCGAACATGCCGATCGCGGCGGTGGCGGCCAGCGCCATGACGGGCACTCCGCGCTCGTTGAGCCTGGCGAATACACGCGGCGCTTTGCCTTCGACAGCGAGCGCCTGCAGCATACGGGTCGACGCGTAGAGCCCCGAGTTGCCGGCAGACAGTACCGCCGTGAGAATCACCGCGTTCATGAGCCCCGCAGCGACACCGATGCCCGCGCGTTCAAACACCATTGTGAAGGGTGATGCCGCGACGCTCCCCCCGTCGACCGACGCAATGAGGCTCGGGTCGGTGTAGGGCAGCAGAAACCCGATGATGGCGATCGCCGCGATATAGAACAGCATGATGCGCCAAAAGATCGTGCGAATCGCACGCGGCATGTTCTTGCGCGGGTTCTCGCTCTCGCCGGCGGCGACGCCCACGAGCTCGGTGCCCTGAAACGAAAACCCGGCGATCATGAACACCGACACGATCGACAGCCAGCCGCCCGCAAACGGCGCGTCACCGGTGGTCCAGTTTGAGAACCCCGGGCTTTTGCCGCCCATGACACCCAGGATCATGAGTACGCCGAGCACGAGAAATACGAGCACGGTCGCCACTTTGATGGCGGCGAACCAGAACTCGCCCTCGCCAAACGCGCGCGCTGACATGGCGTTGAGCCCGGTGAGTACGGCGAGGAAGATCGCCGCCCACACCCAACCGGGCACGCTCGGCCACCAGTACGACATGATCACGCCGGCCGCCACCAGCTCGGCGGCGAGGGTGATCGCCCAGTTGAACCAGTAGTTCCACCCCGTCGCAAACCCAAACGAGGGGCTCACATAGCGGGTGGCGTAGGTCTGAAACGACCCCGAGACGGGCAGGTGCGTCGCCATTTCGCCGAGCGACTGCATCACGAACAGCACCATGATGCCGATCACCGCGTACGCGACGAGCGCGCCGCCGGGCCCGGCCTGCGCGATCGTGCCGCCCGAGGCGAGAAACAGCCCCGTGCCGATCGCTCCGCCGATGGCGATCATCTGCAAGTGCCGCGCCTGCAGGCTGCGCTTCAGCTGCGGTTGCTCTGATCGCGGCTGCGCCATCGGCTCCCCTGGTTGCGGCACGCCCCCGGCTGCCGCGCGCTGCTCCCCCGTCTCGCTCATGCGCTACAGCGTGAAGTCGGTGGCGACGCGGCCGATCGCGTGCCCCTTGATGATCGCACCGGCTGCGACATGATCCGGATGGGAAGCGTAGGCGGCGAGGCCAGCCGCGTCGTCGAAGTCACAAATGAGCGTAACGTCCCAGTTGTCGCCGTCGAACAGCTCGTTGCGGTGCACCGAGAGCGCGCGCACGCTGGGCACCAGCTCAGCGAGCGGCGTAAGCGCCGTGATGATCTCGGCGGCCTGGGCGTCGCGCGCCTCACGGGTGTCGCCGCTGAGCTTCCAGTTGACAATGTGACGCAGGGTCATGGTGGTCCTTTCGGTGGGCTCGAAGCCGGGACACGAGGTCGAGACTCGAGGTGGGAGTATCGATAGCGTGGCGAGTTACGACCGACGCAGCCACGACGGCCGCCCCGCGGCCTTCTCGATGGCGGCGGTGAGTTTTGCCTGGTCCACGCGCAAGATCGCGTGGCGGCGTGCGCCGATGAGCACGACCGGAATGTGCTCGGAGTGCTTGCGCGCGAGCGACGGGTCGTTCAGGATGTTCAGCTCAGTGAGTGTCGTCACTACGTTGCGCGCTGCCAGTTCGTCACGCACCGTCTCGATCACTGCACGTGCGTCGTCACACAGGTGGCAGCCGGGTTTGCCAATGAGGGTGATCTGAACTGTACTCACGAGCCTTAAGTCTACGCGGCGAACAAAGCAAAAGGCGCCGAGTCCAAAGACTCGACGCCCACCATCGATTGCGCGTTACGCGCCTCGACTACTTCTTGTTGCGACGCTGGTGACGCGTCTTACGAAGCAGCTTGCGATGCTTCTTCTTGGACATACGCTTACGGCGCTTCTTAATTACTGAACCCACGGTCACCTCACAACGTCTAAAGGGCCGTCGGATTCGGGGCCCACAAAACACTTATCGTACCTGATCGCCAACCCCCAGCGCGAATTCACAAGCGAACTCGCCGCAAAAACGTTGCCAATCGGCTCGAAAACTTAGCCGCGCAGCTTGAAACGCGCAACCAGTTCCTTTACACGGCTCTCGGCGCGAGCGGCCGCGCGCCCCATGCGTTCGGCCGCAGCAAAGGCTTCTTCGGGCAGCAATGGGTCGCCGTCTTCGTCAAACTCTTGAAACGAATCGACGTTACCCGGGCCTTCGAGCCGCTCGCCCGACTCTGAGAGGTATTCGACTGTCACCTCGGTATCAAACCCGGCGGTAAGAAACGGGATCACAAAGTCCTCAACCATTTCGAGCGGCTCGATGTTGAGTGAGTAGAGGCGGTGTTGGCCGTCTTCACGCACGGTTACGAGCTCGGCTTCGCGCAATACTTTGAGGTGTTTCGAAACGGTGGGTTGGCTGATCTCGAGCTGCGCCACGATTTCAGACACGCTCATCTCGGCATCGGTGCGGTGTCGCTCAAGCAGCGCCTGCAGGATGTCGCGCCGCGTCTGGTCGGCGATGACTCCAAAAATGTCTGGCATACCCTAAGCGTAGTCGACTCGCCCTGACTTGCAGGGCGACGGCCTGGGGCGCAGCCGGGGCCACCGCCCGCGTGGCCCCGGCGCCCCGGCGCCCCGGCGCCCCGCTTCACACTGAGCGCCACCGTGTGTACGATGAAACCTCTGGGCGCGGCAGTATGCGCCCACTAACACCCCGATGTCTCGCACGTCACGCGCGCAGAAAGAAGTTGCAGTGAGGGCACTCAGATTGAGCCATCGCGGCTCTGTCGCACTCGCTCCCAAGGCGTGGGTCAGCGCCATGATCCACTCATCGCCGGCGCGTTTCGCCCTGCTCGTGTTTACCGCTCTCATTCTGCTGTGGACGGCTCTGCTTTCACTCCCGTTCGCCAGCCGCGACGGCAATATCACCCCGCTCGCCGACGCCCTGTTCACGGCCGTCTCGGCGATCTGTGTGACCGGGCTCTCAACGGTCGACATGGCGTTGCACTGGTCGCTGTTTGGCGAAATAGTCATCCTGGCGGGCCTGCAGATCGGTGGCATCGGCGTGCTCACACTCGCGAGCATCCTGGGCCTCACCGTGACCAGGCGGTTGGGGCTGCGGCAGCGCCTCATGGCGGCGGGCGACACGAACCCGATGCGCATGGGGCGCGACGTGTCAGAGAGCCAGGCTGTGGGGCTCGGCGACATTGGCGGGCTGCTCGCTGCCGTCGCCACGAGCTTGGTTGTCATCGAACTGGCGCTGACCCTACTCATAACGCCGCGGCTCATGGCCGCAGGCTACGATTTCTGGCACGCGCTGTGGAACGGTTTCTACCTCGCTGCCTCGGCCTTCACGAACACGGGTTTCGTGCCGCTCAAGGGCGGCCTCGACATGTTCGCGACCGATATGTACATGCTCAGCGTGTTGGGCATCGGCGTGTTTCTCGGTGCGATCGGGTTTCCCGTCATCTTTGCGCTGTACCGATACGTGGTGGGCGGCGGCTGGCGCGCGCACAAACGCCTCGGGTTGCACACCAAGCTAACCCTCACGACCACGCTCATCTTTGTGGTGTTTGGCTGGCTCGTCATCGCGGGCCTCGAATGGAACAACCCCGCCACTTTCGGCAACGAGGGCCTCGGCCAAACCATGTTCAGCTCGGCCTACATGTCGGTGATGACCCGCTCTGGTGGGCTTGGCATTGTCGACCCGCTCGACATGAACGGGTCGACCATGCTGGTCATGGACATGCTCATGTTTGTGGGCGGCGGCTCTGCCTCGACCGCGGGCGGCATCAAAGTGACGACCATCGCGGTGCTGTTTCTCGCGGCCTACGCCGAGGCTCGCGGCTACAAAGACATGCAGGTCTTTGACCGCCGGATCCCCAACGAGGTGCTGCGTGTTTCGGTATCGGTGCTCATCTGGGGCGCCACAATCGTTCTCATCTCTACGGTCGTACTCATGCAGATGACCGGCAGATCTCTCGACGTGGTGCTGTTTGAAGTGATCTCTGCCTTTGGCACGTGCGGGCTGTCGACTGGACTGTCTGGCGAGCTGCCCGATGCGGGCAAGTATGTGCTCGCGGCCACCATGTGGGCTGGCCGCGTGGGCACCGTCACCCTGGCCGCGGCCGTTGCCGCTACCAGCCGTTCAAGGCTGTTTACCCTCCCCGAAGAAAGGCCGATCGTTGGTTGACATTCGCAGTGATGCACCGGTAATTGTGATCGGCCTCGGCCGCTTTGGCGCCGCCACCGCGGGCCAGCTTGACCGTCAAGACCGTGAGGTGCTCGTCGTCGACACCGACGCGGGCCTCGTACAGAAGTGGGCCGACCGCGTCACCCACGCGGTGCAGGCCGACGCGCGCTCGATGGAGGCGCTGCGACAGATCGGCGCCGATGACTTTCAGATCGCAGTCGTCGCGACGGGCGCTTCAATCGAGTCGAGCGTGCTCATCGCCGCGAACCTGGTCGACCTCGGGGTGCCGCAGATCTGGGCGAAAGCGATTTCACTGTCGCACGGCAAGATCCTCGAGCGTATCGGCGTAAATCACGTGATCTACCCCGAGCGCGAGGCAGGCGAGCGCGTCGCCCACCTGCTCAGCGGCAGCATGCTCGACTTCATTCAGTTTGACGACAATTACGTGATCGCGAAGATGTACCCGCCGCGCTCGATTCGAGGCCGCTCGCTCACCGAGAGCGGGGTGCGCACCCGCTACCGCATTACTGTGGTGGGGGTGAAAACACCCGGCCAGCCGTTTACACACGCGACCCAAGACACCGTCGTGTCGCCGCGCGATCTCATCATCGTGAGCGGCACTGCCGCCGACGTCGAGCGGTTCGCGGCGATCGGCTAGCGCCTGCTGGTGGGCGACTGGCGGTTTGCTGGTGGGCGCCTGGTGAGCACCGAAGCGCTACGCTCGAGGCATGACTGATGCAGCGGGGCGCCAGGCGCTTCTTCGCGCCACCATCGTGGTGGTAGCAGGTGGTGGCTTGCGCGCGCTCACATACCGAGCCGTCGCGGCGGAGGCGGGTGTCTCGCACGGGCTCGTGCGTCACCACTTTGGTACGCGCGACCAGCTCATCGCCGAGGCCATGGAGTTTGCGATCGGCGAGAGCCTCGCGGGCTCAAACATGGTCGAGGCCGTCACCAGCGTCGACGACTTCGCGGCGGGCATCGATTCGCTCGCAGAACGCGAGAGCGAGATCCAGTCGTTTCAGTACGAACTGCTACTCGAGGCGCGCAGGCGGCCCGAACTGCACGAGCTCGCCACGCGCCACTACACCGCGTACCGCGACGCGATCGTCGCGCAGCTGGCGAGGCTCGGGGTGCACGATGCCCCGCTCGCAGACCTCATCTGGTTTACGCTCGACGGCATCGTGTTTAAGCAGCTTGTGGCACCCGGTGATGCCTCGCCCGCGCTCGAGCACGTGCGCACGCTCGTGAGACAGGCCATCCCCGCGTAGTCCGCACCGGGAGGCGATCCGGCGCGAAAATAGCACGCAGATGAGCGCGCAGATGAGCACGCAGATGAGCACGCAAATTGGCGCGCAAATTGGCGCGCGAACTTGACTATCCATTTGGATAGTTTTAGGCTGGCGCTACTCGCGGGGCGTTGTTGCCCCGCACCCGGCACAGCAGCCGGGTGACCACCGAAGGGACACGCAGCCGTGCCAGACACCAAGATCGATTTTCTGTACCTCAACGAGCCCGACATGATTCGAGCCGGGGTCACCGACATGCCCGCGTGCGTCGACGCGATGACCGACGTGCTCGACCTGTTTGCCCGCGGCGACTACCGCATGGCCGGCCCCGAGAACAACGCACACGGTGCGCAGGTGTACTTCCCCGAGACCGAGACGCACCCCGGCATGCCCGTCGACGGGCCCGACCGCCGGTTCATGGCGATGCCCGCCTATCTCGGCGGCGACTACCAGGTGACCGGCTGCAAATGGTACGGCTCGAACGTCGAGAACAAGCAGCGCGGGCTGCCCCGCTCGATTCTCATGTTCACGCTCAACGACAAAGACACGGGCGCCCCGCTCGCGCTCATGTCAGCAAACCTGCTGAGCGCGTACCGCACCGGCGCGATTCCTGGCGTGGGAGCCCGGTTCCTTGCCCGCGAAGACGCGAAGGTCGTGGGCATCGTGGGCCCCGGCCCCATGAACCGCACCTCGCTCGAGGCGTTCATGGCGGTGCGCCCCGCGATCAACCACGTGAAGGTGGCGGGCCGCAGCCAGGGCGGCATCGACACGTTTATCGCGTGGGCGCGCGAGAAGTTTCCGCAGATCAACACGATCGAGCAGGTCGATGGCATGGAGCAGGCGGTGCGCGACTCAGACATCGTGAGCATCGCGGTGCCCAGCAAGATGGGGTCAGAAAACTACCCCTACGTGGCCGACGAGTGGGTCAAGCCCGGCGCGTTCATCTGCTGCTCGGCACACCTCGCGCTCGAGGAGTCGCTCACGCAGCGCGCCCGCCACGTGGCAGACGCGCGCAAGATCTACGAGGCGTGGGCCGAAGAGATCCCTTCTCCCGTGCACGAGACCGTGGGTATCTGGGGCATGCACCTCGTCGACCGCGTGAACGACGGCCGCATGACGCGCGAAGAGTTCGGCGACCTGGGTGAGATCATCGGCGGCTCGGCCGTCGGGCGCCAGAACGACGACGAGGTGTTCATCTTCTCGGTGGGTGGCATGCCCGTCGAAGACGTCGCCTGGGCGACCCACGTGTACCGCAACGCCGTGAAGCTCGGCATCGGTACGTCGCTCAACCTGTGGGAGACGCCGGCGCTCGCCTAGCGCCCGCCCTGCGCCCGCGCCCCAGTGGGCCCCACCCGTCATCCTGCGGAGCGCAGCGACTCGCAGGATCCACACCATCAATTTGAAAGCGAACCATCATGGATTACCAGAAAACCGATGTTCTCGTCATCGGCGCGGGCAGCGTCGGCGCGATGGCGCTGTGGCAGCTGAGCAAGCGCGAGGGCTTAAGCGTCGTCGGCATTGAGCAGTACGGCCGCGTCAATTCACACGCCTCATACGCCGGCGAATCGCGCGTGTTTCGCACGGCCGTGCACGAGGGCGGCACGTATGTGCCGATGATTCAGCGCTCGCGCTCGCTGTGGCGCGAGCTCGAGGCCGACTCGGGCCGCAACATTTACACCGAGGTCGGCTGCCTGTCGATCGCACCCGAGGGCTTTCCTGACTTCGAGACCGCACTCGGCACGGTGCGCGAGTTCGATCTGAAGCACCGCCTGCTCGACGCGGCCGAACTGCGCCGCGAGTACCCGCAGCACCGCATCAACGACGGCGACGTCGCGCTGCTCGACGCGCACGGCGGCGGCCTGCGCCCCGAGGTCGCCATCATGAGCGCACTGGGCGTGGCCGAGGCGAATGGCGCCCAGCTGTTCTTTAACACCTCGGTAATCGATGTTGAAGAGCGCCCGAACGGTGTCGTCGTGCGTACGACGCAGGGCGCTTGGCTGGCCCAGCGGGTCGTTGTCGCCTCCGGATCATGGTCGTCCAGGCTCTCGCCCGAGCTCGACGAGCTGCTGCGCCTGCAGGTACTCGGACTCACGTGGTTTATGCCCGAGCGCCCCGAACTGTTCGTACCCGAGCGGTTTCCCGTATTTCTGCGCGACGTGGGGTCGGTGCACTTCTTTGGTGCGCCGAGCTTCGACGGCTACGCGTTTAAGGCGTGCACGAACCCCGACTGGCCCGTCTACCGCGACGTCTCAGAGGTGCCCAAGCACCACACGCGTGAGCAGCTGATCCGTATCGGGCAGCGCGCCGCCGAGCTGTTCGATGGCATCAACCCCGAGCCCGTGCGCGAGAGCGTGCACCACTGCGCGTACACGCCAGACCGCCTGCCCGTCGTCGATCGCACCGACTCGGGCCGCATCGTAACGATTGCGGGACTCTCGGGTCACGGCTTCAAGTTTGTGCCGCAGCTGGGCGAGTGGGCAGCGCAGCTGGTCGCGGGCGAAGACACGACCGTCGACCCCCGCTTCGCGCTGAAGTCGCACATGGAGCGCCTCGCAGTGCTCGGCCCGTACACGGGCGGCGGCCACTAGCTACTAGCCCCTGGCTCCCGGCCCCGGCCCCGTGCACAAAAATAGGCGCGAGAAGTTCCGCTTTAGCTCCACTCATAAGCGGAACTTCTCGCGCATATTTTGCTTGAGCGTCGCAGACGGCTGCCGCGAGTGCCTAGTCGGGCTCGGTGTGGCTAGCGCCCCGCACCACACAACACCACTCAACCCTGGTCGGCGATGCCGAGGCTCCACACCGCACCCGCGGGTTCACCCTCCACTCGAAGCTCGAGCGACGTACCCGCAAGTGTTTGGTGTTCAACGATCGGTTGCACCCGGTAGTTCTCGCCACCGGGAGTGCACTCCAGCAGATAGCTCCCAGTACCGGCGACACTCACCCGAACCGTACCCTCGGCCCCCGCGCACACTCCAAAGACGCCATAGATCTGCCCATCGCGGTATCCCGTAAATGTGCCGGTCGTCGGTTCGTCGACCCCGGCGGCTTCTTCCGCACCAGTGCCGCCACGCCAGCCACCAGTAAACCAACTCGCTTCGGGCTGCGGGTTATTACCACGCCCCGCAAATGCTCCCAACGACTCGAGTTGCAGCGCGTCGAGCTCACTCTCAATCGCTTCAGGCAGCTCGTCCATGGCCGCGCGCACCCACTGTTCGTGAGCTTGAGCGTCAAACTCCTGCGAGTTCGGCGCACACCCAGCACTTAACGCGGACAGACCAACCGCGACGCCAACACCGAGGCAGACTTTCAGTCGTCGTAGCTTCACACGCACACACTATCGCCATGCGCGCTGCGCCGGGAAGCTGCTCTACTTCTACACAACCAGCACTAGAAGCGACAGTTTGTTCGCTTACGAGCCGCCATAAGCGTACAGACTGTCGCATCTGCAGTATCCCGAACCAATTCCGTCACCAACAACCCACCTTGACAGATCGCGAAGCCTGTTTGTTATAGTTCTAATACAACTATAAAACCAGGAGAGGCGTCATGCCCCACACCATCGAGGTCTCAGGCCTCACCAAATCGTTCGGCACGGTTCACGCCGTGCAAAACCTGAGCTTCACCGCGCACCCCGGCCGCGTCACCGGGTTTCTCGGGCCCAACGGTTCAGGCAAAACCACGACCCTCAGCATGCTGCTCGGGCTCGCCCGCCCCGACTCGGGCACCGCCACCATCGGCGGCAAGCGCTACGCCGAGCTCGAACGCCCGGCCCTCACTGTCGGCGCCTCACTCGAGGCCAACTTTCACCCCGCTCATACCGGCCGCGCCCACCTCGACATTGCACGCCGCGCCATCGGGGCGCAACAAGCCCGCGTCGACGAGGTGCTCGACCTGGTCGGCCTCAGCCACGCGGCCGAGCGTAAGACCGGCGGCTATTCCCTCGGCATGCGCCAGCGCCTCGCCCTCGGCACGGCGCTGCTCGGCGACCCCGACGTGCTCGTGCTCGACGAGCCCGTCAACGGCCTCGACCCCGAGGGCATCCGCTGGATCAGACTCTTTCTGCGCCACCTCGCCGGCCAGGGCAAGACCGTACTCCTGTCGTCGCACCTGCTGAGCGAGGCACAGCACACGGTCGACGACGTCGTCGTGATCCGGAGCGGCCAGCTCGCCTTCGCGGGCCCGCTCGCCGATCTGCAGCGGGGCACGCGCACCGTGCTCGTCGACGCGGCCACGCGCGAGGGCCGCGCGAAGCTCGCTGCGGCCCTCGCCGAGGCGGGCGGGACCGTCACCGACACCGCGGGTCACGGCGCACACGCACTAGGCTCCGGATCATCGCCCGCCCCCGAGCAGCTTCTGCCGGGCGCGCACGCACCGCAGCCAGCAGAGACACCGCAGCCAGCACCGTCAACGCAGCGCGATCCGCTCAGCGTGGCAGGCCTCGCGCCTCAGCAGGTCGGCGAGATCGCGTTCGCGGCCGGGGTGCCGCTCGCGCATTTGAGCACCCCCGAGTCGGGGCTTGAACAGAGCTTCCTTGAGCTCACCGAAGGAGCCGCATCATGACCCGCTTCGCTCGCAGCCTGTCGGCCGAACTGCGCAAGGTGCGTGCAACGAAACTGTGGTGGATCCTCTCGCTCGTCATTGCCGCGTACTCGGCCATGATGGCCGCCGTCTTCGTGTTTATGTTTAACGCGATGCCCGAGGCGGCTGCCGCTGGAGCCGCTGAAGCCGCTGCCGCAGGAGCCGCAGCGGCCCCGGGCGCCGCACTCCCCCCGCAGACACTCGCCAATCTCGTCTACTCGTCGGTGTCGACGTTCGGCTACGTCGTACCGCTCTTGTTTGGCGCGCTCGCGGTGACGGGAGAGCTACGCCATCGCACCCTCGGGCTCGCGTTCTTGTTCGAGCCGCGCCGCGGATTCGTGCTCGCCAGCAAGACCGTCACCGTGTTCGTCGTCGGCCTCGGGCTCGGCGTCGCAGGCGTCGTGGGCGCCCTCGCCGCCGCGCTTCCCGTGTTTAGCGCAACGGGCACCAACCCGATGCTCGGCACCGGCGAAACCTGGGCACTGCTTACTCGCGTCGTGCTCGCGATCGGCGTGTGGGCCGTGTTTGGGTTTGGCGTCGGCGTACTCGTCAAGAACCAAGCCTTCGCGATCGTGCTCGCGCTCGTGTTCACGCAGTTCATCGAGCCCGTCGCCCGCATGGGCGCCCAGTTTTGGGAGTGGAGCGCGCAGGTCGCCAAGTTTCTGCCCGGCGCCGCCACCGATGCGTTCGTGGGCGCCAGCGTCATGAACAACATGGCCGCGCTCGACCCCTCAGCCACGGGTGAGCATTCAGCCTCGCTCGGCATTTGGGCGGGGTTCGCGGTGCTGGCCGGGCTCGCCGCCGTGGCAGTCGCCGCGGGCTGGGCACTGCGCTGGCGCGGCGACGTCGAGTAGGCGCCTGGAGTTGGTCGTTACCGCGGCCGCAGCTCTGGTCGAGCGCGTCGTGCTGCCGCCGCGTCTCCTGCTCCGTCCTGCCCACCCGAACGAGCCCTACTAATGCCATGGCCGTACTTCCGTTCAATAGACCCGTTCATCTATTGCTCACGAACTCGTACCGTTGCGTATAGCGCCGCTGAAGGGTCGACGTTGCTCCAGGCACGACTTTTAGGAGATGAGTCGTCCATTCGACAGTGTCATCGCAATAAAGGCTGTTGATCCGGGGGATCAAAGAACGTCCGAGATGCATGCAGATCTCCTGCATAAGGTCCGACCACCACCCGCGTCGCGTCGCCACGCTCGACGAGGCCGGAGTCATCCTGCACGATCGCGTCGAAAGACGCCATTTCGTCCTCTTGCATGCTGATCGGTTTGAAGCGGCTCTGGTCATCGCGCACCAATTTGCCCGAGCTTCACGTTGATTTCCACCGTTGGCCAGGTCTGGTTCTTGTACCGTTTCACGGTGTCCCCGGGTAGTCCAGAGAGCTCCCGACCTCTTCATGATGTTCTTGCACCGTGCCGACCGTGGATGATTATGCAGTGCTACTGGGGAGGGCGATATGGATACCCGTGATGGTGCCGTTGCGGACGAGGAATCCGCGCCCAGGAGGAAACTCGGCACGCTTGGCGTGGGTGAACGGTGTCGTGAATAAAGTCGGGGCGTCATTCGCGTCTGGTTGCAACGCGAGCGCCCAACGAGCGCCCCTGAGCGGAGCGGCGAGTTCCCAGACGGTACCAAGAGTTGCGTTCTCGCCCTCGACGATCGTGGTGTGCTCGCTGCGACGCAGGAGTTTGAGGAGTCCGGCGAGTGCTTGCTCGTTCCCAGAGCCGTCGAATCCGCCGATGTCTTCGATCACGACGACGCCCCGATGATCATCGGCGGGGAACTTCGGCGGAGGTTCCGGCCCGTCGGACAGACCCGGGTTTGCTGATGATAAGCATAATCAGCCCCTGTCAATTAACGGGAAGCCCGGAAGCAGGGCAGAGACCCACATCCCCATACGTGAGGATGGAACTTATGACGTCCCGAAAGGATGGGGTAAATGAAACTCAAAATTGAGGGTGAGAGAATAGAGCAGGTCTCGTTTGACTATGCGGTCTCATTACTTACTGAGCGTGACGGGTACCTGCAGATAGAGACCGCGTTTTCTCTTCTCGAGTCTGCCGCCAACGAGCGATCCTTCTTTGATCCTGAAAGCTCGAAGGAAGTCGGAAGGATCCTGCCTTTTGTGCTCCATGCCACTGTGACTAGCGCTCTCGTCGATGAGAAGGGCAATCTCGCGCTGGACTTTGACAATGGGGCACGTTTGGAGGTTCCCTATCACGCAGATTATGAGGCATGGAACTTTGTTGACAAGAGCGGGTTCAGGGCTGTGGTGTCAGCGGGTGGTGGGCTGACTATCTGGCAGGGCGAAGACTGAAACCGCAGACAGAACTTCAACGCTCGAGGCTCGAACCAATCACACCTGGGGAAGGTGCTACCGTCATTGATACCTGAACCGCCCCGGGTCTCAAAGTGAAAGCTTGGGTCAAGCCGTGTGTGAAAGTGATCGGCGTGAAGATTCACTACGTTCTCACTATGAAGACTGGGACAGTTAATGACTTCAAGCTCAATTGAACCAGTACAACCTGAAGCGATAGTTCTTCAATACCCATGAGGACGAGAAGGTTCTCCCCCTCCTGTCTGCGTCCGCAAGCGAGTACAACTCTGATTTGCTTTTGCCATCGAAGCTATTTCTCCGATAGTCAGGGCTACGGTCAGCTTTCAGATGTCACAGCTTCAAGTGAGCTCATTTGGGGCGTGGTGGGCTTAGGCTCTGTCTGTGTCGGCACATATGATGCCTAGGGCCATCGCCACAGTATTCCTGCGTGCGGTCCCTTTGAGCGGACCCCGAGGCTCACGCCTCGGGGTTATCTCTTTTCACCGCCCCGCTACGAGAAGAGCCGCGCCTTGTAGCGCACGAGCTCCTCCCACTGGTCGCGGTCCCAGCCGAATTCCTCGAGCAGCTGCTCCTGCAGGGCCTCGCCCGTCGCGAGGATCACGGCCGCATCGTCGACCTCCTTCTGCAGGTCGACGAGCAGCGCCAGCGCAGGAGGTGTCTCAGGCCTGGCAAGTGATGCAGCTCCCCAGATGGCATGGAGCTGCCGGGGAGGCTTGGCGTGCTTTCACGCCGAAGGAGCACGGGCACTTGGCGGTCGCTCCAGTGGCGTTTAACCGGGCCGCGGCTGCGATGCTCCGCTACAAGGGGGCGTTTCGTGCTGCCAGGGCTGAAGCTCAGGCCGCTATCAACGATGCCGCGGCTGCAGAGCAGGCCACGGCGAAAGCGAAGCTCGAGCATTAGACCGCGGTCTTGAAGGCGCAATTGGCGCCGGAGGGTTCTCCGGATAAGCACGTCGCACGGTACAACGAACGACGCCTCCATGGAGAGCTCGGTCACGTCGCGCCCGCTAAGTTCGAGTCCGCCTACCGGGTCATGAACCCGGTCCCTGTATTGCTTGAAACCCGGCAAAAAGAACTCTCTACCAAACACGCCGCATGACACCCTCGGGCTCGCGTTCTTGTTCGAGCCGCGCCGCGGTATCGTGCTCGCCAGCAAGGCCGTCACCGTGTTCGCTGTCGGCCTCGGACTCGGTGTCGCAGGCGTCGTGGGCGCCCTCGCCGCCGCGCTTCCCGTGTTTAGCGCGACGGGCACCGACCCGATGCTCGGCACCGGCGAAACCTGGGCGCTGCTCGCGCGCGTGGTGCTCGCGATCGGCGTGTGGGCCGTGTTTGGGTTTGGCGTCGGCGTGCTCGTCAAGAATCAAGCCTTCGCGATCGTGCTCGCGCTCGTGTTCACGCAGTTCATCGAGCCCGTCGCCCGCATGGGCGCCCAGTTTTGGGAGTGGAGCGCGCAGGTCGCCAAGTTTCTGCCCGGCGCCGCCACCGATGCGTTCGTGGGCGCCAGCGTCATGAACAACATGGCCGCGCTCGACCCCTCAGCCGCGGGTGAGCATTCAGCCGCGCTCGGCATTTGGGCCGGGTTCGCGGTGCTGGCCGGGCTCGCCGCCGTGGCAGTCGCCGCGGGCTGGGCACTGCGCTGGCGCGGCGACGTCGAGTAGCTGGCCGTTACCGCGGCCGCAGTGTCGAGTGCTGCTGCACCCAGCTGTACATCGACACCGCGGCGGCGGCCGACGCGTTAATCGAACGCGTCGAACCGTACTGTGTGATCTCGACGACCGCCTCGGCCGCCGCGATCGCTTCGTCGGTGAGCCCGGGTCCCTCCTGTCCAAACAGCATCACGCAGCGCTCAGGCCAGTCAAAGATCTCCATGGGCACGCAGCCGGGCACGTTGTCGATCGCGATGATCGGCACGCCCTCCTCGCGCGCCCAGGCGGCGAGCGCCTCGACGTCTGTGTGGTGCTCGACGTGCTGGTATCGGTCGGTGACCATGGCGCCGCGTTTGTTCCAGCGTCGGCGGCCGACGATGTGCACGGTGTCGGCGGCAAACGCGTTGGCGCTGCGCACGATCGAGCCGATGTTCATGTCGTGCTGCCAGTTCTCGATCGCCACGTGAAAGCTGTGTCGCTGCTCGTCGAGGTCGGCGATGATCGCGTCCATCGTCCAGTAGCGGTAGCGGTCGATGACGTTGCGCGAGTCGCCGTGCGCGAGCAACTCGCGGTCGTAAAACTCCTCGGTGGGCCACTCGGTTTCACCGCCGGGCCACGGGCCCACGCCCCAGGTGCTGCGCTCGGGGTGCGCGCCAGCTGCGCTTGCCGCACCGGTTACGCCGGCGGCGGGGTCGGGCTGCGGTGCGGCGGCGGACTGCTGGGTGGTGGGATCTTCGGCGTGAGTCACCCGCCTATTCTCCCAGGTGCTGCGCCCTGGTAGTGTGCGGGCAAGAGCCCGCGGCGCTATGCGGCGAGCGTGCCCGGCCAGCCCGCGCCCGGCAGGCACGCCAGCACGACCGCGTCGCCCGTCACGTGCCACGGGCCGAATGCGTAGGGCACCGCGTAGGCTTCTCCGCTCGCGACCGCGGTCTCGCCCGCGGCAGAGCGCAGGGATCCGGATCCGGATGTCACGATCACGACCGCGTACGAAGCCGGCAGCTCGCCGCTGCCGCCCGTGCCGCGCAGGAGCCGAAAGAACGGGTCGCCCGCGGCGGGCAGCAGGGGCTCGGGCCCGGGCTGCGGGGCGCCGGTCTCGACAATGAGGGCGGCGAGATCGCTGGCCGCGAGGCGGGCGTGGGAGACAGCTCCCATCGCGGTATCGAAGCCGAGATCGAGGTGCGACTCGTCGCGAGTCGAGGTGGTGACCGACCACTCGAGCAAGATCGAAAAATCGGTGGGCTCTTGCAGCTCGGCGACGAAGACGCCCGCGCCGATCGCGTGCGCTGTGCCGGCGGGCACGAGCACGCCCATGCCCGCGCGGGCTTCAATCTCGTTCATGTGCGCGAGCATCCACCCGCTGTCTTGGGCATCGCGGCGGCGGGCGAGCTCGGCGGGGTCAACGTCGTCCTTCCACCCCAGGTAGAGCGCGCTGCCGGGCTCGGCGTCGAGCACAAACCACGCCTCGGTCTTGCCGTACGGGCAGTCGAGGTGGGCGGCCGCGAACGCGCGGTCGGGGTGCACGTGCACCGGCAGCCGCTGGCGTGCATCGAGGAGTTTCACGAGCACGCCGACGTCTGCTGGGTTTGCCGTGCTGGTTGCGCTGCTCGCCGTGGGGCCCACCCAGGCAGTGGGGTTCGCAGCGACGAGGTCTGCGAGCGGGCCCTCGGCCGTGATCGCAGGCCCCACCCCGGGTTCACCGAAGCGCGACACCGTCGATCCGATCCACTCCTCGGGCTGAAACTCGGTGGCCTGTTCGATGCCGCGCAGCGCCGCGATGCGGTCGCCGCCCCGGTAGAAATGCTGAATCGGGTTGGGCGGCAAGAGGAGAGGCTGCACTGGTGCTCCTTGGGTGAGTGGGTGAGGTGTCGACGGGGGCGACTATTTAGCGGAGGGGCGCCTATGCCGCCTGCGCGGCTTCGACCTTGACAACGGTGAGCAAGAACACCGAGTCCTCGGGCACCTCGACCGAGTGCACCTCGTCGGGAATCTCGACGATGTCGCCAGGCGTAAGCAGCCACGATTCGGTGAGCCCGCGCAGCTCGATCCGGCCCGTGATGAGCTGCAGCGTAGCTTCGCCGGGGCTTTTGTGCTCGGCCATGCGTTCGCCGCCGCACATGGCGATGACCGTTTGCCGCAGCGCCCGCCCGCGCCCGCCGTAGAGGGTGCGAGCGAAGCGCTTATTTGAAGCCGCGCGCGCGAGTACCAACAGCTCTGTTGCTAGGTTCGTCAGCGAAATAGTCTCCATAGATTCCACGCTACACCTCTCGCTACGTGTTCGTCTCGGCCGCAGCGGCTACGGCCGCTTCAAGCTCGCTGCGCCACGATCCCAGGTGTACGGGGTCATCGGTGACGATCAGGTCGATACCGCGTTCAACCGCGCGGTCCCAGCGGCCGGGCTTATTGAGCGTGTAGGCGAGTGAGCCGATGCCTGCGCTGCGCAATTCACCGAGCAGGCTGCGGTCTTTGTCGATGAGTTTTGGGCGCCCACCCACCGCCGAGACCTCGAGCTCGCGCGCAAGCTGCACCATCGACGCGTCCCACTCCCTCGTGAGCATCACGCGAGCAAACTGCGGGGCGATTTCTTGCAGCCCGCGCAGCGTGGCTTCGTCGAACGACTGCAGCGCCACCCGATTCACCATGTAACGCGATTGCAACAGGTCACCCACAGCGGCGAGCTGTTCGCTCGTCCACTCCCCCTTGAGTTCGACGAGCGCACGCACGTTGGCGGTCTCAAGTACGTCAAGAAACTCTTCGAGCGTGGGTACCTGTTCACCCGCGTGGGCGGCATCGAACCAAGACCCCGCGTCGAGGGAGCGCACGTAAGCGAAGTCACGCATCGCGACGGGCCCGTTGCCATTGGTGGTGCGATCAAGAGTAAGGTCGTGCAGCAGCACGGGCACTCCATCGCTCGTGAGTTGCACATCGGTTTCAACAAAGTCGACACCCTGATCAATGGCCACGCGCATGGCAGCGAGCGTGTTCTCGGGGGCGAGCGCGGCCGCGCCCCGGTGCGAAACAATACTCACGGTATCTTCGCGGTGCAGCGCTCCGTGCAACTGCATAATGCTTGAGGCAGACGCTTGCGGCGCGGCCCCAAACAGCACCAGCAGTGCGGTGACGAGCAGCCACGCGATTAGCCCTGTGCGCGGCGGTAGCCGCTGCCAAGAACCCGTCTGCATCTATGCCTCTTTCTCGTGCTTCGTCGCGCGATGCCTGCCAGCCTAACCTAATTCGTTACCGTTTTGTGACATTGGTTTTTGTTTCATCTGCTGCGCACTCACGGCCATAGACGCCACTGACCGCCCGGCCGTAGAGTCAGGGCAGGGGTTCGCCCCGCCAGCCCTAGATCACGAGGAGACCCGGTGACTCACAACCAGCATGCGCCTAACGCTCAGCACAGCTACCGCCTCACCCACGGCGATTACGCGACCGAAGTGCTCGCCACGGGCGCCACCCTCTCGAGGCTCACCCACGGCGGTCGCGACCTTATCGCACCCGCCGACGCGCCCCACTCCCCCGGTTTCGCGGGCGCCCTGCTTGCGCCCTGGCCCAACCGTGTCGTCGACGGCCGCTACCTGTTCGCGGGCGAGGTGCGCGAGCTCCCCATCAACGAGCAGGGCAGGCACCACGCGATTCACGGGCTCGCGCACGCGCTCACGTTCACGCCCGCGAAACCGCACACAGCCAACACGCTCGAGCTCACGGCAACGCTCGAACCCACCCCCGGATACCCCTGGCAGCTGCGCCTCACCGCACACTTCACGCTCGGCGACGATGGCCTGCGCTACGGCGTCACCGCCGAGAACCTTTCGCCTGAGCCCGCACCCTACGGCGCCGCCACGCACCCCTATCTCATCGCGGGCGAGGGGCCCGTCGACACCTGGAGCCTCGAGCTCGAGGTCGCCTCGCGTCTCGAGGTCGCGCCGGATCGCCTGATCCCGCAACGGCTCGCCCCGTGGGCCGGGTTCGCGGCCCCCCTGGGCACTTCACGCATCGATCACGCGTTCACCGGCATCGCTTGGGGGGACGACGCGGGCAGCGCAGGCGAGAGCAGCGCGGGCCATCGCACAGCCCGCGCCCGCGTGACCGCCCCGGCCCCCGGCAACAGCAACGACAATGAGAACGGCAACGGCTTTACCGGCGTCGAACTCACTTGGGACTCCACCTGCCCGTGGGTGCAGGTGTTCACCTGCGACCTGGGCGACGAGGTACAGGGCAACCGTGCCGCACTCGCGGTTGAGCCGCAAACCTGCGCGCCCGACGCATTCAACGCGGGCGCCTACCCGTTCGACACGGGGCTCGTGACCCTCGCACCGGGTGCATTGCACGAGGTGACGTGGCGCATCGCGGCACTTTAGCACTCGGTCGAACGACCCGGCACGTAGATATCGAGACGCCACGGTAATTTCGTATTTAACGTGCCGTCTCGTTATTTCGATGCCGGGCCTTCAGCCCACAACCTGGCGCACGAGACCAGACACCGCCTGCCTGCCGCGCACAATGACCCCACGCATTGACCGCGCACCCCGCCAAACCGTACGATGTTTGCGTGAACATTTTTGATGCCGCCGACGCTGCCGACGCTGCCAGCACCGCTACCAGCACCTCTGCCAGCACCCCCGTCAGCGAGCCGAGCACTGCTCTCGCAGCGGCGCGAGTGACAGAGCTTGGCGCGGGCGTCACCAAGCGTTCCACACAGCTCGCCGACGGCCGCGAGCTCATCTACTTCGACGACCCCAACTCGCAGCTCGCAGCCGAGCGACACGTCGACACCCGCCCGCTCGACCCGCGCCCCGACACCGCGCACATGCGCTACGACGTACTCACGGGCGACTGGGTCTCGGTGGCCACCAACCGCCAGAACCGCGCCTTCTTGCCACCAGCTGAGCTCGACCCGCTCGCCCCGCAGACCCCGTCAAACCCGTCAGAGGTACCGTCGATGTACGACGTCGCGGTATTTGAGAACCGCTCACCGTCATTCGGCCCGACACTGCCCGGGGAATTTGATCCGGCGCTACGCACCGAGACCGGCGTGCCGCTCGAGGCAGCCGACCCAGCGACCGGCATTGCGCAGCCCTCACACGGTCGATGCGAGGTGATTTGCTTCTCACCCGAGCACGAGGGGTCGTTTGCGTCGCTCTCGCCGACGCGCGCCCGCACCGTCATCGAGGCGCTCGCAGATCGCGTGGCCGCGCTGTCTGCGCTGCCCGGCATTGCGCAGGTGTTTCCGTTTGAGAACCGCGGCCGCGAGATCGGCGTGACGCTGCCGCACCCGCACGGTCAGATCTACGGCTACCCCGTCATCACGCCGCGCACCCGCGGGCTCCTGCGCAGCATCGAGACCCACGGCCGCGACCTGTTCGCGCGCGTGCTCGACGCCGAGCGCGCCTCCGAACGCCTCATCTTCGAGGGAGAGCACTGGAGCGCGTTCGTGCCGTTTGCCGCACGCTGGCCCCTTGAGATACACCTCATGCCGCACCGACACGTCGCCGATCTCGCCGAGACCACCGCCTCTGAGCGCGACGAGCTCGCCCCGCTCTACCTGCGGCTGCTGCGCGCCGTCGACGGCGTGTACGACACCCCCACGCCCTACATCGCCGCCTGGCATCAGGCGCCCGTCGCCGTGGGCCGCGATGCAGTGCGGCTGCGGCTCGAGCTCACCTCGCCCCGCCGCTCGGCCGACAAACTGAAATTTCTCGCCGGATCAGAGGCCGCAATGGGGGCCTGGATCGGTGACGTCGCGCCCGAAGCCGCCGCCGCCGCGCTGCGCGCCGCGTTTGAGCGCACCCCGTGGCCGGTCGACGTCGCGCCAGCCGCTACGCACGCTGCGCACGCTACGCACGCCGCTCACTAGGCGCCCGCGCCTCCCAAACACCCACAGCTTCTCAGTACCCAGATTTTCCAACACCCAAATCAGAGGACTCCGCCCGATGAACGACGCACACGCCATTTCATCCCCCCTAGAGCCCGCGGGACCTCGTGCTGCGGCCGAGTTTCTCGCACGGTTTGGCCGGGAGCCCGCAGGCGTGTGGTCTGCGCCCGGCCGCGTTAATCTGATCGGTGAGCACACCGATTACAACGAGGGTTTTGCGCTGCCGTTTGCGATCGGTCAGCGCACCTTTGTCGCGGCCGCGCCGCGCGCAGACGCACGCTTGCGCGTCGCGACCGACGCGTTCGCAGACGCCGTCGAGGTAGGCATCGCTGATCTCACGAGGCTGTTTCCGCGGCGTGAAGATGCCGGGGCGGCAGATCTGCCCCCGGTGCCCGAGTGGGCGGCGTATCCACTCGGCGTCGCGTGGGCGCTGCTCGAGCAGGCCGGCGGCAACAACGGCGGCAGCAACGGCGGCGACGCTGGCGCAGTCACCGGCTACGACCTGCTCTTCACCTCTGACGTGCCGCTGGGCGCCGGCCTCTCGTCGTCGGCGGCGCTCGAAAGCGCCACCGCCGTCGCACTCAACGAGCTGTGGAGGCTCGGTTTCGACCGTCGCACGCTGGCCCGCGCGGGGCAGCGCGCCGAAAACGAAGCCGTGGGCGCCCCCACCGGCATCATGGACCAAACGGCCACGCTGCTTGGCGAAGTCGACCACGGCGTGCTCATCGACTGCCGCGACCTCACCACTGATCTCGTGCCACTGCATTTTGGTGACGAACACCTCGAGCTACTCGTCATCGACACCCGTGTGCGCCACGCTCACGCGACGGGCGGATACGGCGAGCGTCGTGCCTCGTGCGAGAAGGGGGCCGCGACGCTCGGCCACCCTAGCCTGCGCACGGTCACGATTGCAGACCTGCCCGGCGCCGAGCACACGCTCGACGATGTGACGTTTAGGCGTGTACGGCACATCGTCACCGAGAACTCGCGCGTGCAAGAGACCGTCGCGCAGCTCGCGGCGACTGGCCCGCGCAGTATCGGCCCACTGCTCACCGCGTCCCACGTGTCGCTGCGTGACGACTTCGAGGTGTCGGTGCCCGAGCTCGATCTCGCCGTCGAGGCGGCAATCGCGGCGGGGGCGCTCGGGGCCCGCATGACCGGCGGCGGCTTTGGTGGCGCGGCCATCGCGCTCATTGATGTCTCCCTCGCCGAACAGGTGACCGCGGCGGTGCTGGCGGCATTCGCGCGCGAAGGGCTCACGACTCCTCACGTGTTTGCGGTCATCCCGGGCGCAGGGGCCGCGCGCGAGCAGTAGCCCGCGTAATTCTCACGTATGCCCCGGCGCCATTGGCGTTGGGGCATTTTGATGTTCTCAAAAATTAGACTTGTGAACGCAAACATTTATCGCTTTAATGTTGTGTACGGCCCCTAGGATTCACGCCACTCACGCGGCAGATTTTCACGGCACCGCATCAGCTCCGTTACCGAAGCACCCCAACGAGACACTCACCCTCAACGAAGAGAGAGCAAGATGGCACCTCACAAACGACTCACTCGCACGGCCGCCATCGTGGCGGTCGGCGCAATGTCGGCGTTTGGCCTCGCGGCCTGCAGCAGCGGCGACAGCGGCAAGGCCGGCGGCGAGGCCGCCGCGTCGGCCGACAATCCCGTCACGATCGAGTACATGCACCGACTTCCCGATGGCGAGGGCATGACCCCGGTAGGCGACATCGTCGACCGCTGGAACGCCGAGCACCCCGAGATTCAGGTCAAGGCCACCAAGTTCGATGGCAAGCCACAAGACATGGTGCTCAAGCTTGAGACTGACCAGAAGGCGGGCAACGCGCCCTGCCTCGCACAGGTCGGCTACGGCGAGGTGCCGCAGCTGTACGTGAAGGGCATGCTCGAAGACGTCGCCGCAGAAGCCGAGAAGTACAAGGGCAACTTCTCGAGCGGCGCCTACGCCGGCATGCAGGTGGGCGACGCCGTTGTCGGCCTGCCACAAGACACCGGCCCGCTCGTCTACTTCTACAACGAAGCCGAGTTCGACAAGCTGGGCATCGAAGCACCCAAGACGCTCGACGACCTGACCGCAGCGTCTGCAACCGCCGCCGATGCGAACAAGTTTGTCACCGCGTTCACCCCCGACGAGGCGCAGAACTGGCTCACCGCGCAGGCGGCGTCTGCGGGCGACGCGTGGTTCAAGGCGGCCGGCGACGAGTGGCAGGTCGACACCACCGGTGCGGGCACCGAGCGCGTGGCCTCGTTCTGGCAGGGGCTCATCGACAACAAGCAGACCCTCACCACCGAGCGCTGGGGTGAGGGCTTCACCAAGGCCATTGACGACGGCAGCCTAATCGGCCACATTGGTGCGGCCTGGGAGGCGGGCTTCATGCTCGACTCGCTCGACGGCACCGATGCTGAGGGTCAGTGGCGTGTGGCGCAGCTGCCCGACTTTGGCGCGGGCCAGCTCACGGGCCCCGACGGCGGCTCGGGGGTTGCAGTATTGAAGGGCTGCGAGTACACCGAGCAGGCGATGCAGTTCAACGACTGGTTCAACACCCAGGTCGACGACCTCGGCTCGCAGGGCCTCGTGGTCGCCGCCACGACCGGCACCCCGAAGACGAGCGAGAAGATGCTCAAGCAGTTCGGCGGCCAAGACGTGCTCGCAGAGCTCGGCACCGCCACCGAGAACCTCAACCCCGACTTCGTCTACGCACCGGGCTTCGCCACCCTCGCAAAGATGAACGAGACGGCGGCCGCAGCCGCGAGCGGCTCGGCGAAGGTGGCAGACATCTTCACCACCGCAGACACCACGATGGTGGCAGCGCTCAAGGACCTCGGCCTCCCCGTGGCCGAGTAACCCGAGTAACCCAAGTAACCCGAGTAACCATAAGAATCAGTCAGAGTAGGTATTGATGTCTCGCACTGCAACTGCCAGTGCCCCCTCACGGCGACGCCCCACCAAGCGTCGCCGTGAGGCGTTCACGGGCTGGTCATTCATGGCGCCGTTCGCGCTGCTGTTCTTGCTCGTGTTTCTCGTACCGATTATTGTGTCGGTGCGCGAGGCGTTCTTCGCCCAGGTGTCGGCGGGCGGCGGGCTGTACGGCGGCGGTGAGCTCGTCGACACGTTCGTGGGCCTCGACAACTTCGTGGTCGCCGCCCAAAACGTCTCGTTCTGGGCGGGCATGGGCCGCGTCGTGCTCTACGCCGCGTTCCAGATTCCGGTCATGATCGTCGTCGCGCTCGGCCTCGCGCTGCTGCTCGACTCCTTCATTCTGCGCCGCCCCGGCCTCTTCAGACTGTCGTTCTTTCTGCCCTATGCGATTCCCGGCATCATCGCGGCCATGATGTGGCTCTACTTCTACACGCCAGAGGTCTCACCGATCCTGCCGTTCCTCCCCGAGGGCACCAACTTCATGGGCCCCGGCACGGTGCTCGCGTCGATGGCCAACATGACCACCTGGACCTACACCGGCTACAACATGCTCATCTTCCTCGCGGCGCTGCAGGCGATTCCCCGCGAACTCTATGAGGCCGCCCGCATCGACGGCGCCTCGGGCATGCAGGTCGCGCTCAAGATCAAGGTGCCGCTGGTGCGCGGCGCAGCTCTGCTCGCGGTACTGCTGTCGATCATCGGCACGATCCAGTTGTTCAACGAGCCCGTCATCATGGCGAGCGCGAACTCGTGGATGGGCAAGGACTTCACCCCCATGATGCTCACCTACAACACCATGATGGGCGAGGTCTCCCCCTCGGGCGCGGGCCCCGCCTCGGCGCTCTCGCTGCTCATGGCTCTCATCGCGGGCCTGCTCGCTATCGTCTACGCGCTGCTGCAGCGCGGTAAGGGAAACTGATGAGCAACACGACGAAGATCATCGCGACCGTGCCCATCGATCCGGATCCGGCCCTTGCCGCAGATCGCCGCGCCGTGGCCGCGGCCCGCGCCAGGCGTCGTGCGGCAGAGGCCGACGCGCCGCCGCGCTCGCTCGCGCCGTCGACCGCGGTGCGCGTTGCCGGCATCGTCGCGCTCTCGATTGCGACGCTCTATTTCTTGGTGCCCGTGTTCTGGTTGATCGTCGCGTCGACGAAGAACAACGCTGACCTCACGGGGTCGTTTGGGTTCTGGTTTGCGAACTGGAACCTCGACACGAACTACGACAGCCTGATGAGCTGGACCCAGGGCCTGTTCTGGCGCTGGGTAGGCAACTCGGTGCTGTACTCGACGGCGGCCGGCGCGATCGGCACGCTGCTCGCGGTGATGGCGGGCTACGCGGTGGCAAAGTTCGCCTTCCCCGGCAAGAAACTGATGGTCGGATTGATCATGGGCGGGCTGCTCTTGCCCGTCGCCCTGCTCACTGTGCCGCTGTACATCGAGTTTCACGCGCTCGGGCTAACCGACTCGATCTGGGCGATCATCGTGCCGTCGGCGGCGTCGCCCTTTGGCGTATTTCTGGGCATGGTCTACGCACAGTCGTCGGTGCCCGACGAGCTGATCGAGGCGGCACGCATTGACGGTGCGAGCGAGGCGCGCATCTTCTTTACGATCGTGCTGCGGCTACTCGCCCCCGCGATGGTGACGATCTTCTTGTTCATCTTTGTGGCGACGTGGAACAACTTCTTGCTGCCGCTCATGATGGTGTCGAGCCCCGAGCTGAAGCCTGTCACGCTCGGCCTGTACGGCATGATGAACTACTTCTCCCCCGACAAGGGCGCGGTGATGCTGGGTGCGCTGCTGGGCGTGCTGCCCCTGATCGCGTTGTTCTTCACGCTGCAGCGTTACTGGCGCTCGGGCCTCGCCGCGGGCGCCGTCAAGGGGTAGCCTCGCGCCAGGCCCGTCAATACGGGCGAAGGCCCGGTCTCACCGCTCTCCGGTCGCGTCGGCTTCGCCGCCGCTCCTGCCAGACCCAACCAAGCGGTGAGACCGGGCCTTCGCCCGTTCACGTCGGTGATGCGACCGTCGTACGCCACACACCACCACGTCATCCTGCGGCCGGCGACCTCACCACGTCATCCTGCGGCGGGCGACCTCACCACGTCATCCTGCGGCGACGAAGTCGATCGCAGGATCCACACCCCACACAAACTTCATCGACAGGGCTGGATTCTGCGATGCACTCCGTGCCCGCAGAATGACCAAAAGAGGGCGCCCGCAGAATGACCAAAAGAGGGCGCCCGCAGAATGACGGGAGGGGCCGCAGGACTCTGCACCGTACTACACCCCACACCGCCACGTCATCCTGCGGCGACGAAGTCGATCGCAGGATCCACACTCACGGGTCCGGTCAGACCCCGATGAACTCCTCTTCGGGGCCGAACTCGGGGCCTTCGCGCACCTCGACCGCGTCGGGCAAGCCCTCGGCATCGAACACGACGATCTCGTTGTCACCTGCCCGCCACAGCGGCGCGGGGGCGTAGAGCGTGTGGGTCGGGCCGACCTCCCAGTAGCGTCCGAGCAAGAATCCGTTCAGCCACACCGACCCCTTCACCCCGCCGGGGAAGGCGAGCCACGCATCGAGCGGTTCGCTCACGCTGAGGGTGGCGGCCGCTGAACCTGTAGGCGGTGCTGCTGCGACGCTGCCCGAGGAGTCTGCGGGCCCAGCGTTGACGAGGGCAGCGTCGGCCGTCGATCCGGAGCTTGAGACAGCAGAGCCCACGGTCTCAGCAGAGCCCACGGTCTCAGCAGAGCCCACAAGCTCAGCAGCGGCGTGGGCGCGCGGCACCTCGTCGCCGAGCACGCGGTAGGTCCAGCCGTGCACGATGCGGCGGCCGATGCGCACCGCCTGCATGATGCCCTTGCCCTCGCCGGTGAGCGAGCCGTAGTTGATGCGACCGAGACTCTCGACCAGTAGGGTGAAACGCGCATCGCGGGCTGACCCCGGGAGCGCGAGCTCGGTCACACCGTCGCGGGCGAGCACCCCAACGTGTGCACCATTCAGGAGCACGACCGCGCGGTCGTGCAGCCCGTCGATGGCGAGGCGCGATCCGGCCTCGAATGACACGTTTGCCTCGTAAGCGACGTAGCCGTCCTCGGCCCCGAGCTGCTCGTACGTGAGCGGGCGAGGCGATGCCGCGCTTGGGTCGCCCGCGGGCTGGGCGCCCTCGATCACCCGCGTGAGCGAGGCGGTGTGCGCGAGCCGGGCCTTCGCTGCGGGCTGCAGCCGCGGGTTTGCCGGGGGCGCTGGCAGCGGGGCGTCGTGGAGCGGGGCGAGCGCCTCGCGCAGCGCGTCGAAGCGGTCGTTGAGCGTGCCGTCTTCGCCGATGGGGGCGTGGTAGTCGTAGCTGGTGACGGTGGGCTGCAGCATTTCGTCGTAGTTGGCGCCGTTCCAGTAGCCAAAGTTGGTGCCGCCGTGGGCCATGTACAGGCTGAACGAGCCGCCGATCTTAAGGATCTCGTCGATCGTGCCCATCATGCTGGCGGCGCTGCGCACGTGGTGGTTTTCGCCCCAGTGGTCGAACCATCCGCCCCACATTTCGCTGCACATGAACGGCACGCCTGGGTCTTGGAGTGCGCGGGCGCGGTCGACCCCTGAGCCGAACGTGAATGTGGGCATTGCGCCCGCGACCTGGCCGTGCAGCTGCATGTCGCGCGTCGTGCCGTCGGCGGTCGTGAGCAGTTCGGTGATGCCGCGGGCGCGCAGCCCGTCGCGCAGGTGCTCGAGGTAGGCGCGGTCGCTGCCAAATGAACCGTACTCGTTCTCGACCTGCAGCGCGACGATCGGGCCGCCGTGCGCGGCCTGCAGTGGGGCGACGCGGGCGATCAACTCGTCCATCCAGGTGTCGACGGCCTGCAGGTACACGGGGTCGCTCGTGCGCAGGTTTGCCGTGCGGGCGGTGAGCCAGTGCGGCAGGCCGCCGTTCGACCACTCGGCGCAGATGTACGGGCTCGGTCGCAGAAACACGTCGAGCCCTGCCTCGCCCGCAAGCGTGATGTAGCGTTCGACGTCACGCCAGCCGTCGAATACCATCTCACCCTCGCGGCGCTCGTGGAAGTTCCACGCCACATAGGTGTCGACCGTGTTGAGGCCGAGCGCTTTGAGGCGCATGAGCCGGTCTTCCCACTGATCGGGGTGCACCCTGAAGTACTGCATCGACCCCGAGAGGATGCGGTGTGGCTTGTCGCCCCTGTACAGCTGGCCGTCGCGCCAGGTGAGCAGCGGCGATACGTTCGCGTCAACACTGACGCTGTGCGTTGAAGTCATGTGGGTGGCTCCTCGAAAAATGTTTGCGTTCACATTATCGCAATGATGCACACAATTTGCTAGGCAGCGAGGGCGATTGATCGCTACCATTAATCACATGCCACCCCGCCGCCCGTCTCACGACAAAGCCCCCAGCCAGGTCGACGTCGCCAAGCTCGCGGGTGTCTCCACCCAAACCGTTTCGCGCGTCATGTCAGGCCAGGGCAGCGTGCGCCCTGACACGGCCCGCAAGGTGCTCGCGGCGGTCGACGAGCTCGGCTATCGCATTCACGCCGCCGCCGCGTCACTCGCTTCGGGCCGCACTCGCCTGCTCGGCGTGATCATCGTTTCGAACGACCGCTATTCGCTCGGCGCTCTCGGCGTCGGCATCGAGCAGGCCGCCGCCGCACACGGCTACACCGTGACCACCGCCGCGGTCGCCGAGCACGCCTCTACCGACGCGTTTCTTGAGGCGTTCGATCGGCTCGAACGGCAGGGCGCCGAGGGCGTCATTCTCGGAGTGCCCATCGATCTCGACACCCCGGCGATGCGCACCCGCACCGACCGCACCCCCACCGTGCGTAGTGAGCGCAGCGAACTCGACCCGCAGTCCCCCTTCGCTGTTGACCAGTCGCGCATCGCGCAGCTCGCAGTCGAACACCTGCTCGCCCTGGGACACGAGACCGTGTGGCACGTGTCAGGCGACGAGTACTGGGTTGAGACCGACGAGCGCCGCGCCTCTTGGCAGCGCACGCTCGAAGCACACGGCATTACGCCCCCGCCCGTGATTCCGGGCGACTGGACCCCCGAGTCTGGGTACCGGGCCGGCCGCACGATCGCCGCTATTCCCGACGCGACCGCGGTGTTTGTGTCGAGCGACGAAATGGCGTTTGGGGTGTTGCGTGCGCTGCACGAGGCTGGCAAGCGGGTGCCCGAAGACGTCTCGGTGGTGAGCGTCGACGGCATTCCGCTTTCGGCCTATGCTTCCCCCGCCCTCACGACGGTGCGGCAGCCGTTCGAAGATCTCGGCCGCGCCGCCGCGCTGCGACTCATCGCGATGCTCGAGGGCGCTCCCGCGGGCGAGCTGCCCACAATCGCGCCCGAGCTCATCGTGCGCAGCTCGACCGCCGCCCCGCGCACGTAGCGCAGTGGCGGTCCTCACGCCGGATCGGTGGGCCCGGGACTCCCACACGGTCGACTTCGCCACAAATGCCCCAGTTTGTTTGGTTTAGGGGCTCCCGCATCGAACTTTCTGGGGCATCTGTGCGGCGGGGCCCGGAACGGCGGGCCCGGAACGGCGGGCCCGGAACGGAGGGCCGCCGATCATGGGCAGTTTTGCGTGTGCACGCGTACGCCCCGCGAGTGGTCGCATTTCGGTACAAATATCGAACGGAACAGGCCAAAACACCACAATATTCGTACCGAAGCTTTTGCCGCACCGCGACAACCAGTTTGGCGGCACAAGAGTCGCTCGGAACAGACGCCAACAAGAAACCCCCGCTGCCGTAGCATTGGGGGCTTCCGAATGTGTACGTGGTCGGTCCAAGCCCGCCACTCACGCTTTAAGGATACTCGTGTTGGCGATACGGCCCGGGCTGACAAACACGCGGGCTCACGAATGCCCCAGTTAGTTCGGTTTAGGGGCCCCAGTATCAAACTTTCTGGGGCATCTGTGCGGCGGGGCCCGGAACGGCGGGGCCCGGAACGGCGGGGCCCGGAACGGCGGGGCCCGGAACGGCGGGGCCCGGATCGGCGGGGCCCGGAACGGGGCCCGGAACGAGGCCCAGAACGAGGCCCAGAACGGCGGGGCCGGAACGGTGGGCCCGGGACATCGAAGCCCACGGGCCCACCGATCCGGATCACAGGGCGCTAAGCGATGACGAGGCCTTCGCCGTCGGCCGCCACGTCGACCCGCACGGTGTCGCCGTCGCGCACGTCGCCCGCGAGGATCGCGCGCGCGAGCTTGTCGTCGATCTGCTTCTGCATCAGCCGGCGCAGCGGGCGCGCACCGTAGACGGGGTCGTAGCCGGCCTGCGCGAGCCAGGCCCGCGCGGCGGGGGTGACCCCAATCGTGAGGCGTCGCTCAGCGAGCCGCGCCTGCATGCGGTCGATCGATAGCTCGACGATCTGCGCGAGGTCTTCGACCGACAGCGGGTGAAAGATCACCATCTCGTCGAGCCTGTTGATGAACTCGGGCTTGAACACGCGGCGCACCGTCTCGCGCACCGCGCCCTCCTTCTCGCCCCAGGTGAGGTCGGCGTCGATGAGGTACTGCGAGCCCAGGTTCGACGTGAGAATCAGAATCACGTTTCTGAAGTCGACCGTGCGGCCCTGCCCGTCGGTGAGCCGGCCATCGTCGAGCACCTGCAGCAGCACATCGAACACCTCGGGGTGCGCCTTCTCAACCTCGTCGAGCAACACGACCGAATACGGCCTACGCCGCACGGCCTCGGTGAGCTGGCCGCCCTGCTCGTAGCCGACGTACCCGGGAGGGGCGCCGACGAGCCGCGACACCGAGTGCTTTTCGCCGTACTCTGACATGTCGATGCGCACCATGGCGTGCTCGTCGTCGAAGAGAAACTCGGCGAGCGCCTTCGCGAGCTCGGTTTTGCCGACGCCCGTGGGCCCGAGAAACAGGAACGATCCGGTGGGCCTGTTAGGGTCGGCAATCCCGGCGCGCGTACGGCGCACCGCGTCAGACACAGCTTCAACCGCGTCTGCCTGGCCGATGAGCCGCCTGCCGAGCTCGCGCTCGAGCGACAGCAGTTTCTCGGTCTCGCCCTGCATCAGGCGCCCCACGGGAATGCCCGTCCAGGCCGCCACGACACCCGCGATCTCTTCGTCGGTCACCTGGTCACTGACCATGCGCGGCTCGGCGGGCTCGCCGCCATCGCCATCGGAACCACCGGTGCCGCCGGTGCCGTCAGCGCCGGATCCCGCTTCCTCTGCGCGCTCAGCCTCGGCGAGCTCTTTCTGAATGACCGGGATCTCGCCGTAGAGCAGCTTCGAGGCCTTCTCGAGCTTGCCTTCGCGCTGCGCCAGTTCTGCCTCCATGCGCAGTTGGTCGAGCTTTTCGCGCAGCTCGCCGACGCGGTTGAGCGAGGCCCGCTCGCGCTCCCAGCGCGCCTCGAGCACGTCCAGTTCGGCCTGCTTCGCGGCGAGGTCTTCGCGCAACTTCGCGAGCCGCTCTTTCGAGGCCGCGTCTTTCTCACGCTTGAGCGCGAGATCTTCGAGCTTCAACCGATCGACGGCGCGGCGCAGCTCGTCGATCTCGACCGGGGCCGAGTCGATCTCCATGCGCAGCCGGCTCGCTGCCTCGTCGATCAGGTCGATCGCTTTGTCGGGCAGCTGGCGCGCCTGAATGTAGCGGTTCGACAGCGCCGCGGCGGCCACGAGCGCCGAGTCGGCGATCGTCACTTTGTGGTGCGCTTCGTAGCGCTCCTTCAGCCCGCGCAAGATCGCGATCGTGTCTTCGACGGTCGGTTCACCGACGTACACCTGCTGAAAGCGCCGCTCGAGTGCAGCGTCTTTCTCGATGTACTCGCGGTACTCGTCGAGGGTGGTCGCGCCAATGAGCCGCAGCTCACCGCGCGCGAGCATGGGCTTGAGCATCTGCGATGCGGCGACCGAACTCTCGCCCCCGCCTGCCCCCATGAGGGTGTGCAGCTCGTCGATGAAGGTGATGTATTTGCCGTCTGATTCCTTGATCTCGGCGAGCACCGCCTTCATGCGCTCCTCGAATTCGCCGCGGTATTTGGCCCCCGCGATGAGCGCTGAAATATCGAGCGAAATCAGCTCTTTGTCCTTGAGCGACTCTGCAACGTCGCCCGCGACGATGCGCTGGGCGAGCCCCTCGACGACGGCCGTTTTACCAACGCCTGGTTCGCCAATAAGCACCGGGTTGTTCTTGGTGCGGCGTGTGAGTACCTGGCTCACGCGCCGAATCTCTGCGTCACGACCGATCACCGGGTCGAGCTTGCCCGAGCGGGCCACCTGGGTGAGGTTGACGCCGAACTGCTCGAGCGCGCTGTCGCCGCCCTCGCCCTGGGCGGGCTGCCAATTTGCCTGCATGTGGGGTCCTTTCTCTGTGTGCAAGCGCCGGATCAGCGCTGCGCGTCACCGACCGCAAGCCGTGCCGCGCAACACCCTCCAACAAACTTGAGTGCTGATGACTCAAGTTTATCGCCTCTTACCTATTTGCACCACTGCGGATACAGTAAATTTCACGCCGCGCAACGGTGCGCGGTCACGCCTTCGTTCGACGAGAGCTGTGGGCGTCGTATATCGAAGGGACGCCCGTGACCGCGCATTCGACCCCCGCTGCACCAGACCTTCAAGAAAGCGCCCCGCCCCGCATTCGCTGGTCGGCCGCGACCGCGGCGTTTCAGGTTGAGGGTGCCCGCACGTTAGACGGCCGCGGCCGCACCATCTGGGACGACTTCGTCGACACCCCTGGAGCAGTGTTAGACGCATCGACCGCAGACCCCGGCCCCGACAGCTACCACCGTTATTTAGAAGACGTCGCCCTCGCTCAAGGGCTCAGCCTCGACCGCTACCGCTTCGGTATCTCGTGGGCCCGGGTCGTGCCCGAGGGGTCTGGGGCCGTGAACAGCGCGGGTCTCGACTACTACGGCAGGCTCGTCGACGCACTCCTCGAGGCGGGCGTGACCCCCTTTGCCACCCTGTACCACTGGGATCTGCCGAGCCCACTCGAGGCGGCGGACGGCTGGCTAAGCCGCGACACCGCGTACCGGTTCGAAGAGTATGCGGCGGTCGTGGCCGCGCACCTCGGCGACCGCGTGAAGCACTGGTACACGATCAACGAGCCCGCGATGACCGCGCTCGAGGGGTACGCGATCGGCACCCTCGCGCCGGGCAGGCAGGAGCTCTTCGGCGCACTCCCCGCCGCACACCACCAGCTGCTCGCCCACGGACTCGCCATGCGGGTGCTGCGCGAGGAGGGCGCGCAGCAGGTTGGCCTCACCAACAATCACACGCTCGTGCGCCCGCTCACAGATTCCGTCGACGACCTCACCGCGGCGGGCGCCTACGACGTGATCCATAACCGGGTATTTGCTGATCCGGTGCTGACCGGGCAGTACCCAGATCTCGCTGCGCTGGGGCTGCCCGAGATGCCCGCCCAGCCGGGCGACATGGAGCTGATCAGCGCGCGCCCCGATTTTTACGGCGTGAATTTCTATAACCCGACGACCGTGGCCGCGGCTCCCGAGGGCAGCCCGCTGCCGTTCGATCTCGTGCCCACTCCGGGCGCGCAGACGACGGGCTTCGGCGAGATGTGGCCGATCGTGCCCGAAGCGCTCACGGAGCTGCTCACCGGCATGCGCGACACCTACGGCGCGGCACTGCCGCCCATCATCATCGGCGAGAATGGCGCCTCGTTCCCCGAGCCCGATCACCTCACGCGCGAGGCCGCTGCTCCGGATCAAGCCGGGCCCGCCCCCGCCGAGCGCAACACCGACGACCCCACGGCCGACGAGCGCATTACCGACGAGCGCCGCATCGCGTACCTGGCGGGGCATATTCAGGCGGTGACAGACGCGATCGCGGCGGGCGTTGACGTCGAGGAATACACCGTGTGGTCACTCATCGACAACTTCGAGTGGGCGGCGGGGTACACGCAGCGCTTTGGGCTCGTGCACGTCGACTTTGAGACCGGCGAGCGCACTCCCAAAGCGTCGTATGACTGGCTGCGCGGGGTCATTGCGCACTCACGTAGCGATGTCTCGCGGTTACGGCCATGACCGCGCAGGTGCCCGGTGCGCCTGGCACGCCCGGCACGCCCGGCGCGCCCCGCACGCCCCGCACGCCCCGGGCCGCAATATCGCTTACGGGCTCGAACAAGTCAGGCCGGGTGGGCGGGTGGTGGCTGACCCTGTTTACGCTCGCGTGGCTCGTGATCTGGACGGCGCAGCTCACCCCGCTGCAGCTCTTGTTACCGCTGCAGCTCGACACCCCAGACAGCGCCTCTGGCTGGGTGTCTGGGGTCGTGTCATCGGGCATCGTGCTGGGGGTGGGCGGGCTCGCCGGCGTGATCGCGGGCCCCGTCGCCGGGTCCCTTTCTGACCGCGGTAGTGGGCATCGTCGCCGCCCGTGGGCGCTCGGCGGTGCGTGGCTCGCGGCCGGCTGCTTGGTGCTCACCGGGTTCAGCTCGGGCCCCTGGCTCGTGGGCGCTTCGTGGGTGGGGGTGTCTGTGGGCATCGCGACGGCCTCTGCCGCGTTCACCTCGATGATCGCCGACCAGCTGCCCGTCGCGCAGCGCGGCGCCGCGTCGTCTGCCGTCGGATCATCTCAGGCGCTCGGCATCGTGCTGGGTGTCGGCGCTGTCGTGCTGCTCGGCCTCGGCGTGCTCGCGGGCTACCTCTTACTCGCCGCCATGATCGCAGTCGTGGGCACCGCAACCGCGCTGCTCTTGCCCGATCCGCCCGCGCCGCTGCTCGCAGATTCCGGGCACACCATCCCCGGGCCCGCTGCCGAGAGCAACGTGGGTTTCTCGCCTGAGCTCTCGCCCCAGTTCTCGGCCGAGCCCACAGCGCCCGGGCCCACCGCATCGAGGCATGCAGCGCCCGAGCCCACCGCGCCCAGGCCCGCGGCGTTCGGGGCCACCGTGCCCAGGCCCACCGCACCCGGGCCCACCGATCCGGAGCTGATCGCAGCGACAGCGGCCCGCAGCCTGCGGGCGTCGCTCGCCGACCGCGATTTTCGGTGGATGCTCGTCGGCCGCCTGATCGTCAACGTCGGCAATGCGCTCGGCACCGCGCTGCTGCTGTTCTTTTTGCTCTACGGGCTGGGGCAACAGCACGCCGCGGCCGAAGAGAACCTGCTGCTGCTCATCGTCGTGTACACCGTGTTTGTGGTGCTCGCGTCGATCGTGGTGGGGCTCCTCTCAGACCGCGTAGGGCACAGGCGACTGCTCACGATCGCGTGCGCGGTCGTGCAGGCGAGCGCGGGCGTCGTGATTCTCGCCTCGCCCACGTTTGCGGCGACGATGGTCGCGGCGGCGCTCATGGGCGTGGGCTACGGCGGATTCTCGACCGTCGGCCTCGCGTTCGCGACCGATCTGCTGCCCAGCTCGCGCGATAACGCACGCGACCTGGGCGTCGTCGGCGTGACGGCCTCGCTCGGACAGCTGCTCGGGCCCGTCATCGGTGCGGGCCTCGTCGCGATCGCGGGCGCATTCTGGCTGCTGTTTCTGGGGGCGACGGTGCTGTCGCTGGTGGGCGCTGGCCTCACGGCGCTCGCCCGCGAGGCCGGATCAGCGGCTACGCCGCGCGTGCCGCGACCCGCGCGCTCCATCGCCCCATGACGATGCCGACCGGAATCAGTAGCAGCCAGGTCAGCTGCCCCCAGGTCGAACCCGCGGCGTAGGCGACCGGGATCGACACGGCGAACACTGCGACACGAGCCGCAAGATCGAGCCGCCCCGCCCACCAGGCCGCGCGCGGCGCATCGTCACCGATGAGCCCTCGAGCACGACCCAGCTCAAACATGGTCGACTGCGACACCATTGCGAGCGCCACGTTGACCGCGTAGATCGCCGTCGCGAGCGGCAGGGCTGCCGTGCTGGGGTCGCTGATGCCCTGGGTGGTAAACGGCAGCACCACGATCAGACACGCGGTCACGAGGTTCGCGGCGATGATCGGGCCGTCGATGCCCCGAAACTTGCCCAGAAGCTCAGTGTTGCTGTACCAAAACACGGCGATTACGACGAAGCTGACGGCAAAGCCCGTGAGTTGGGTGCCCAGCCCGCCCGAGAGCAGGTGCACCGGATTCGTCCAGAACTCTGCCGGCGGCAGGTCGACGTTGGCGATGAGTAGCGTGACGGCGAACCCGTAAATCGCGTCGAAAAAGCCGAGCCCCCGGTCGAACTCAGACCGGTCTCGCTGAAACATGCTGCGCGGTGCCACGTTGCCCTCCTACTACTGGGGTGCTGTCCCAGCAGGTACGCTTACTACGTTAGTCAGCCGCAGAACCGAAAGCATAGAAGTCATGTCGAAGATCGCCCTCGTACGCCAGCCCAGTTCGAAGCTCGACGACGGAATCGTCGACCACATTGAGAAGGTGACGGTTGATATCGACCGCGCCCGCGAAGAATGGCGCGGCTACGTCGCGACGTTGCAGGCGCACGGCTGGGAGACCATCGAGGTTGAGCCCGCAGACGACTGCCCTGACTCGGTGTTCATTGAAGACACCGTCGTAATGTACAAGAACGTTGCCGTGATTAGCCGCCCCGGCGCCGACAGCCGCAAGCCCGAAACCGACGGCACCCGCAAAGCGCTCGAGGAGCTCGGATGCGCGATCGCAGAGATTCGCGAGCCCGGCACGCTCGACGGTGGCGACGTGCTCAAGATCGGCGACACGGTCTACGTCGGCCGCGGCGGCCGCACCAACGGCGAGGGTATCGCGCAGCTGCGCCGCCACCTCACACCGCTCGGCGCGAAGGTCGTCGCCGTGCCCGTCACGAAGGTGCTGCACCTGAAGACCGCCGTGACCGCGTTGCCCGACGGCACCGTTATCGGTTACCCCGAGTTCGTCGACAACCCCGCCGTCTTCGACCGGTTCTTGCCTGTGCCCGAGCCGCACGGCACCGCCGTCGTGATTCTGGGCGACAACGATCTGATCATCTCAGCCTCTGCCCCCAAGACCGCCGACCTGCTGCGCGAACTCGGCTACACGGTCACCACCGTCGAGATCGGCGAGTACGAGAAGCTCGAGGGTTGCCCGACCTGCCTGTCGGTGCGCGTGCGCGACCTGATGTAACCCGCGCCCCGCTGCCCCGGGCCACGCTGCCCCGCGCCCCCGCGCCCCGCGCGACCCACCACGTCATCCTGCGCGACCCACTACGTCATCCTGCGCGACCCACTACGTCATCCTGATATGGAGATCGATTTGTCAAGTGGGCAGGGGAAAACGCCGCCAGACTGGCTGCCTAGCGGCGTTTCA